>NZ_BTGS01000003.1:0-234738 GCF_042851395.1 Altererythrobacter sp. MTPC7
TCACGTCAGTTTTGCTCTGGCTAATCAAGAGTGTCCAGCTCAATACAACTATCGATGTAAATGAGCTGATCGACCAAGCGATCGGTGCAACCGCTAATGACAACTCGTCAAGCGTTTTGGAGACACCATTACCTGCCCCTCGACCGGAGCCAGATAAACATCAACCTCCCACCTTGGCGGATCAAAGGCCAACACAAATGAGCCCACAAATGAGCCGACAAATGCGCCGCCAACTAGAACGCCAGTCCAAAAAGGCGAATCGAAAGCGCGGACGAGACGTCTAGTGTTCATCGCTGTTCGCTGTTAGCTGATTTGGTTTTAGCAACCTTCTTTAGCCGCTTTTCCCAGCGGGCTTCATCCTCGTCCGCCTCTAGTTCACGAGCGGTGTCTTTGAATTTGTCGGATTGGGTCTTAGGGTCGGTCATATGACTGGCATTACTGCATATATTGAAGAGTCGGGCTGCGATGGGTTCGAATTTGAAGATGGCTCCTCTGATTTTCTAGTTCTAGGAGCGGTCATTAGCAGAACTTCTAATCTCGGCCAATTTGACGAAGCCGTCACTGACATCAGGGCGGCCCTGCGCAAAGACGCGGGCTACACATGCCAAAGCTTCAAGAAACTCAATTCAGCGCCGCAAAAACGGTGGGCAATCTCTGCGAACCTTGCAAAACGCAAAATCCAAACCGTCGCGGTGGCCATCCACAAGCCCTCTTTAGACAAGGAAGAGTGGGCGACAAACAAAGACGATCTCTATTTCTACGGATCGCAGTTCCTTGCGCAGCGCATTTCCTGGGCCTGCCGTGCGGCACACGAGGCCAAAGCCGAGGCTGACCCCATATGCCGCATCGTTTTCTCGCAGCGGGGTCATCTCCGCTATGACGATTTCAAAGGCTACATTCGTCGCCTTCGCGACAATCCAGAACGCTACACTGTGGACATGGCGTGGGAGCACGTGGACCCCGACCACATCGATGCGGAGGTCCATGATGACCGGGTCGTAGGCCACCTTGCGGCCGACCACTTTGTCTCCTCAATTGGCTCTGCTCTGGAGTTTAAGGAGTATGGGCAGTTTGATGACCGCTACGCGCGTATTTAGGCACCTCGTTTTTTTCGTCACAAAAAGCGTGTGGTTGGAAACGGGTTAAAGATCTGGCCGAATGAAGGGCTAGGCCTTTTACGGTCAAATACGAGAGGGGCTTGGATATCAATGGCTTTTGTATGGTAGCGGGTTCGGAGCTTTCGCTGGCCGACATCCATGTTTCACCCGGAGGCTCCCGCACCATCTGCTTTCTTAGTCGAATATCTCGAAAAAGTCAAGCTGAATCATAACTTTACTAAGTCGTTGACCCGATTCATTTTTCGTCTGTTTAGTGAGGCCAAGCGTAAGTGATACGCTTACCGACGATCCCTTTGAGAGCCGCAACAGAACGGTCCTGATCGTTGCAGCCCAAAGCCTCACGGTTGTTATACCGGAACTCGAACTCTGCCAGATAGCGGTGCAGATGATCTTCGCCGCAGTGCTGATAAACGCCCTTCATACCGCGCTTGAAGATAGAGAAATAACCTTCAACCGTGTTGCTGTGGATGCTGCGATCTTCAAGGTTCACGTATTCGCCCTTGCCGTGGCTGGTGGTGCCGTGGTCGGCAAAATAGTGCGTTACACCGCGGTAGCCGCTGTGCTCGTCCGTCATAATGCGGGCTTCACGCTTCACGTTGGCAATCACTAGCGGCATAAGCGTTTCCGCCTTCACGTCGTCAATGACCATAGTGCGCGCTTTGCGGGTGTCGCGGTCCACAAGCGCCAAGACCTTCATCTTGTGATGAAAGGCGCGCATTTTGGGCATACCCTTCTTGCGGCCAATGAACGTCTCGTCCACTTCGACAACACCGCCGTTGCCGCCCATCGGCGGAAGCTCGCTGCCATCGCTCATAGCTTCACGAATGCGGTGCATGAGAAACCACGCGCTCTTGTAAGTGATTTCCAGCGTCCGGTGGAGCTGGTGGGCACTGATACCTTTCTTGCTACTGGTAACAAGGTAAACCGCCTGCAACATCTTGTGCAGCGGGATACGGGCGTGCTCGAATACCGTGCCGATCTTGACCGTGAACTGCTTTTTGCAGTCACCGCAGCGCCACAGGCCGACACGAATGCGCTTGGCCGGATTGGCCTTCACCTTCGTGATACGGTCCACACCGCCGCAATGAGGGCAGACAGGCTCTTCGCCCCAGATAACGCTTTCAAGATGGGCGAAAGCGGCTTCCTCGTCGTGAAAATAAGACTTTAAAAGAACGGACATTAGCTAGAAACTCCCTGTACGGATTATCTAGCAGAATCCACCCGTGTTTGCAATGTATATTATCGCCTTTCCAATATGAAAGCTGAGACATGAGACTTCTCATCACCGGCGCCGCCGGATTTATCGGATCGGCCGTCACGCGGCAGGCTATCGCTGCCGGGCACGACGTCTGCGCGCTCGATTCGCTGACCTATGCCGCCTGCCTCGACAACCTCGCCAGCGTGTCGGAAAGCCCGCATTACAGCTTCGCGCAGGTCGACATCCGCGACCGCGATTCGCTCGACCGGGTGATCGGCGGGTTCGAGCCCGACGCCATCATGCACCTCGCGGCGGAAAGCCATGTCGACCGCTCGATCGACGGCCCGGGCACGTTCATCGACACCAATGTCATGGGCACCTTCCACCTGCTGGAGGCGGCGCGTGCCTACTGGACCGAGGCAGGCAAGCCGGAAGCTTTCCGCTTCCACCATGTCTCGACCGACGAGGTCTACGGATCGCTCGGTGAAACGGGCATGTTCACCGAGGACATGCCCTACGATCCGCGCAGCCCCTACAGCGCGAGCAAGGCGGCGAGCGACCATCTGGCGCGCGCATGGGGCGAAACCTACGGCCTGCCGGTCATCGTCACCAATTGTTCGAACAATTACGGGCCGTACCAATTCCCGGAAAAGCTGATCCCGGTGGTTATCCTGCGCGCTTTGGCGGGCTAGGAAATCCCGGTCTACGGCGCGGGCGAGAACGTGCGCGACTGGCTCTATGTCGAAGATCACGCCGATGCGCTGCTGACCGTGCTGGACAAGGGCCGCGTGGGCCGCACCTACAATATCGGCGGCGAGAACGAGGCGAAGAACATCGACATCGTGCGCACCATCTGCCGCCTGCTCGACGAGAAGCGTCCGGCCAACAAACCGCGCGAGGAGCAGATCGCCTTCGTCACCGACCGGCCGGGCCACGACATGCGCTATTCCATCGATCCCGAACGCATCCGCAGCGAACTGGGCTGGCGGCCCAGCGTGACGCTGGAGGAGGGGCTGTCCGCGACCGTCGACTGGTACCTTGAGAACGAGGACTGGTGGCGCGCCTTGCAGGAACGGCAGGGCGTGGGCGAGCGACTGGGCACGAAAGGGTGACCGTCCTCGTCTTCGGGACGAGCGGGCAGGTCGGGATCGAACTGGCCGCGCTCGAAAACGTGCGCTCGCTGTCGCGGGCACAAGCGGACCTGTCCGATCCCGAGGCCTGCGCGCAGGCGATTCGCGCAGCGGACTGCACCGCGGTTATCAACGCGGCCGCCTATACCGCGGTCGACAAGGCCGAGGAGGACGAGGCCACGGCAATCGTCGTGAATGCGGATGCGCCCGCTGCGATGGCGCGGGCGGCGGCGGAAAAAGGCGTTCCCTTCGTCCATATCTCGACAGATTACGTGTTCGGCGGGGCGGGCGATGCGCCGTTCCGGCCTTCCGACTCCACCGGACCGCTCGGTGCCTATGGCCGGACCAAGCTGGCGGGCGAGGATGCGGTGCGCAGCGCGGGCGGGGTCCATGCGATCCTGCGGACGAGCTGGGTCTTCTCCGCCCATGGCAACAATTTCGTGAAGACGATGCTGCGCCTCGCCGAAAGCCGCGACCACCTGACGGTTGTCGGCGACCAGCATGGCGGACCGACGCCTGCGCGCGCCATTGCCGAGGCGTGCCATGCCATTGCGCACCAGCTTGCAGACGCCCCGGAGAAATCCGGAACCTACCATTTCTCCGGCGCGCCCGACACGACATGGGCCGGTTTCGCCCGCGCCGTGTTCGAGGAAGCGGGCGAGGCGGTGAGCGTCGAGGATATCCCCACCAGCGCCTATCCCACCCCCGCCGCCCGGCCGCTCAATTCGAGGATGGATTGCAGCGCGACCGAGGCCGCTTTCGGTATCGCGCGGCCCGACTGGCGCAGCGATCTGGCCCAGGTGATCGCGCAGCTTCGCAGCTGAGGCCTATCTGCAGGCTTTATCCGCCCCGCGATATGCACTAACCGCCCTGCCCATCATGTCTGAAGCTCCCGACTATAAAAGCACCGTCTTCCTGCCGAAGACCGACTTCCCGATGAAGGCGGGCCTGCCGCAGAAGGAACCGGGCATCCAGGCCCGCTGGGAAAGCGGGAAGCTGTACGAGAAACTGCGCGCCGCGCGGGAAGGCCGGGAGAAGTTCATCCTCCACGACGGCCCGCCCTACGCCAACGGCGACATGCATATCGGCCATGCGCTGAACCATGTTCTGAAGGACATGGTCTGTCGCACGCAGAACCTGATGGGCAAGGACGCGCCCTATGTGCCCGGCTGGGACTGCCACGGCCTGCCGATCGAGTGGAAGGTCGAGGAGCAGTACCGAAAGAAGAAGCGCAACAAGGACGAGGTCCCCCCGGCCGAGTTTCGCGCCGAATGCCGCGCCTACGCCCAGAAATGGGTCGATACGCAGCGCGAGCAGCTGAAGCGCCTCGGCATCATGGGCGATTGGGACAATCCCTACCTGACGATGAATTTCGAAGCCGAGGCGACCATCGTTGCCGAGCTGATGAAGTTCGTCGAGGCGGGCAATCTCTATCGCGGCTCGAAGCCGGTGATGTGGAGCCCGGTCGAAAAGACCGCGCTGGCCGAGGCGGAGGTCGAATACGAGGACATCGTCTCGACCCAGATCGACGTGGCCTTCGAGATTACGGAATCGCCGATCGAGGAACTGGTCGGCGCGCACGCGGTGATCTGGACGACGACGCCTTGGACGATCCCTGTGAACCAGGCGATCGCGTATGGGCCGTCGATCGAATACCGATTAATGGAATACGACCGCGAAGGTGCTGATCCATTGCGGGTATTATTGGCCGGTGGCTTGGTCCGAGAATTCGAGCAAAGAGTACTAGGGTTCGAGCCCTTAGACGTTCAGCGTCGCGGAGTTGTACGCGGTCTCTATCCGGCTGGCGCGCGGCTCGCCGGAACCGTCGCGCGCCACCCGATGCACCATCTCGGCGGGTTCTACGCCAAGCCCCGCCCTTTCCTGCCCGGCGATTTCGTCACCACCGACTCCGGCACCGGGCTCGTCCACATGGCGCCCGACCATGGCGAGGACGATTTCGAGCTGTGCAAGGCGCATGGACTCGAACCGCAATTCGCGGTGATGGATGACGGGCGCTATCGCGACGACTGGGAATGGCTGGGTGCGGACGACCTCGACGAAGAGGGCAAGGAACGCCGCCGCTCCGTCATCAACAAGCCGTTCAATGCGCCGGACGGACCGATCTGCAACGATTTGCGCGAGGCAGGCGCGCTGCTTTCGGCGAGCGACGATTACCAGCACTCCTACCCCCATAGCTGGCGCAGCAAGGCGAAGATTATTTTCCGCTGCACCCCTCAATGGTTCGTGCCGATGGACCGCGAACTCGAAGGAGAAGGCACGCTGCGAAGCCGTGCAATTTCCGAAATCGACCGCGTCCAGTTCATCCCCGAAAAGGGCCGCAACCGCATCGGCTCCATGGTGGAAGGCCGCCCCGACTGGGTGCTCTCCCGCCAGCGCGCATGGGGCGTACCGATCACGCTGTTCGTGAAGAAGGGCAGCAACGATTACCTGCAGGACGCAGAGGTCAATGCCCGCATCGTCGCTGCCATCCGCAATGAAGGTGTCGATGCCTGGACCGAGGACCGGAAGGCCGACTATCTCGGCTCCGGCTACGATGCAGACGATTACGAGATGGTCACCGACATCCTCGATGTCTGGTTCGACAGCGGCTGCACCCACGCCTTCGTGCTGGAAAGCGGGCGCTGGCCGGCGCTGCAATGGCCGGCGAACCTCTACTTGGAAGGCAGCGACCAGCATCGCGGCTGGTTCCAGTCCTCGCTCCTAGAAAGCTGCGCCACGCGCGGACGCGCGCCCTACGACCAGGTACTGACCCATGGCTTCACCATGGCAAGCGACGGGCGCAAGATGTCGAAGTCGCTTGGCAACACGATCGATCCGCTCAAGGTGATGGAGCAATACGGCGCGGACATCATCCGCCTGTGGGCGCTTTCGGTCGATTACACCGAAGACCACCGGATCGGCGACGAAATCCTGAAGGGCGTGGGCGACCAGTATCGCCGCCTGCGCAACACCTTCCGCTATTTGCTCGGCGCGCTGGACGGTTTCGTCGGCGACATGAGCGATGCGGGCGAAGTGCCGGAGCTGGAAATCTACGTCCTCTCGCTGCTGGCCGATCTCGACGGCAAGCTGCGCAAGGCGGCGCTGGAATACGATTTCAACACCTACACCCGCCTGCTGGTCGATTTCTGCAACGAGGACCTTTCCGCCTTCTTCTTCGATATCCGCAAGGATACGCTGTATTGCGACGGCCCGGACAGCTCGGTCCGCAATGCCTACCGCACGGTGCTCGACCTGCTGTTCCACGCGCTGGTCCGCTACGTTGCACCGGTGCTGGTCTTCACGGCGGAAGAAGTCTGGAGCACGCGCTATCCGGACGATGGCGAACAGGGCGGCAGCGTCCACCTCCTCGAATGGCCGCAGGTTCCCGCCGTTACCGCCGATGCCGAGCGCTGGGAAAAACTGCGCGACCTGCGCGAGCGGCTGACGGAGGCGATCGAGCCACTGCGCCGCGAAAAGACCATTCGTTCCAGCAACGAAGCCGACGTCGTCGTCCCGGCCTCTGCCGTTCCCGAAGGCTTTACCGACGAGGCGCTGGCCGAGCTGTTCATTTGCGCGTCAGTCACGCGCGGCGATGGAGACAGCGTGACAGTCACGAGATCCAGCGAAGACAAGTGCGGGCGTTGTTGGCGCCTGCTGCCTTCCGTCGAGGAAGACGGCGCGCTGTGCGACCGCTGCGCAGGCGTTCTGGCATGAGCAGCCTGTTCACGAAGAACCGGCTGATCGGCCTCGCCATCGCGGTGATGGTCTGCGCGGCGGACCAGTACATCAAGTGGCTGGTGCGCGTGCCGCTGGAACTGCGCGAGAAAGGCGTGATCGAGCTGATCCCTTTCTTCGACCTGCGCTGGACGCAGAATTTCGGCGTCTCGCTCGGCATGTTCGAGGCGACCAGCGTGGAAATGCGCTGGATCCTCGTGCTCGTCACCGCTCTGATAGCCGTGGTCGTCGCCATCTGGATGATGCGCGAGAAGGCGATGGGCGACATTCTCGGCCTGGCGCTGATCCTGGGCGGTGCGCTCGGCAATATCTACGATCGTTACACCTGGGGCTACGTGATCGACTATGCCGACCTGCATATCGGCGAATTCCGGCCCTTCCTCATCTTCAACGTCGCCGATGCGGCCATCACCATCGGCGTGTTGATAATCCTTGCCCGTTCCTTCTTCCTGCGCGACAGTGAAGAGGACACACCAAAGGACGCCGAAGCCGCGTCCCCGGAGACGAATTGATGCGTACCCTTGCGAAGTCCGCCATCCTGACCCTGTCGACGCTCGCCCTTGCGGCCTGCGGCGGTGGCGGCCTGCTGGACCGTGACCGTCCGGACGAATTTGCCGTGCAGCGGCAGGCGCCGCTGGTCGTGCCGCCGGACTTCAACCTCGTTCCCCCGTCCGAAGGCGCACCGCGCCCGGTCGGCAATACGGCGCAGGAACAGGCGCTCGACGCCCTGTTCGGCGGCCCGGCCCCGCGTTCCAGCGTGGAAACCAGCGTCCTCGACCGTGCCGGAGAGGCTGCTCCCGGCATTCGCTCTGTCGTGGGTAGCGAGCGGACGAACACCGTCGCCAAGGGCCGCGTAACCCGCGACATCATCGCCGCGCCGGAAGGTGACGGTCAGGCAGCGCAGGCGGTTATTCCGGGTTAAGGACCCGGAATAACCTTCTTTTGATTAGCGAACCCGCCTCCGCGGGTTCGTCCTCGATGCTATTTCGACGCTGCGCGTCGAGCACCTGCGGGCGGGCGGTCGCCCTTGCGATGCGCTAGTCGCGCACCGGGATTCGCGACAAAACTATTGGCTTGGAATGGTTCGGGGCCGTGAGGCCCCGCAAGGCCGACCGGCCGCCCGCAGCGACGCGACCTTCAGGTCGCATGAGCGAGGAAGCAAGGAGCGCGGACGCGCTCCGCCCGCAGGGTCCAAACAAGAAACTCGCACCCCGTCTCCCGCGCCACGCCTGTAGCCGGGTTCTAGATCAACCCCGCCAACGGCGAGCTCGGATCGGCATATTTCCGGGTCGCCATCCGCCCTGCCAGATAGGCATCGCGCCCGGCCTCGACCGCCAGTTTCATTGCGCGGGCCATGCGGATGGGGTCCTGTGCCTCGGCGATAGCGGTATTCATCAACACACCGTCGCAGCCGAGCTCCATCGCAACCGCCGCATCGCTCGCCGTGCCCACGCCCGCATCGACCAGCACCGGCACTTTCGCGCCTTCCACGATCAGGCGGATGGTCACGCGGTTCTGGATACCGAGGCCGCTTCCGATCGGCGCGCCCAGCGGCATGATTGCAACCGCACCCGCTTCCTCCAGCTGCTGCGCGGCGATCGGATCGTCGGCGCAATAGACCATCGGATGGAAGCCTTCCTTCGCCAGCACCTCGGTCGCCTTCAGCGTTTCGCGCATGTCGGGGTAGAGCGTGCGCGCCTCGCCCAGCACTTCCAGCTTCACCAGGTCCCAGCCGCCCGCTTCGCGGGCAAGACGCAGCGTGCGAATCGCCTCGTCGGCGGTGAAGCAGCCGGCCGTGTTCGGCAGGTAGGTGACCGTTTTGGGGTCGATGTAATCGGTCAGCATCGGCGCCTTGGGATCGCTGACATTGACCCGGCGCACGGCAACGGTGACGATTTCCGCCCCGCTCGCCTCGAGCGCGGCGGCGTTCTGTTCGAAATCCTTGTACTTGCCCGTGCCGACGATCAGGCGCGAGGTGAAGGTCCGCCCGGCAACGCTCCAGCTATCCTGCCCGGCATGGTCCCCGCCGCCGACGAAATGGACGATTTCCAGCCGGTCGCCCTCGGACAGGGCCACCTCGGCCAAGGAGGACCGAGGGGCGATCTCGCCATTATGCTCGACCGCGACCCTTGCCGGATCGAGGTCCAGCTCGCGCACCAGCTGCGCGGCGGTCGATGCCGACGTGCTGCGGCTATCGCCATTGACGGTTACGGTGATGCTGGTGGCCTGTGTCTCGCTCATGCAGTGCGAGATAGCGGTCAGCGCGCCTCAGGCAAGTGCGGACGAAGGTTCAGTATGTGCCCAAGCGAAACCAGCGCCACGCCGATGATCGTCAGCACGGCCTCTTCCCATCCGTGCGGGGCAGCCAGTGCCCCGCCCATGAAGGTCAGGCCCATCATGGCGACGACGAAGGGCGCACGGCGGCGATGGCGCAAGGCGCCCCAACCGATAGTGACCGCCGCGATGACCAGTGCGACCAGCAGGCCCCAACGGTGGATTTCAGGGGCGAATATCCACTGGCTGCCGATCCCTACCGCCGACACGATCAGGATGCTCGCCAGGCAATGCAGGGCGCACAGGCCCGACAGAAGTATGCCGGCCCGGTCCATACGCTGGCGCATCGGGTTGAGGGATCGTGTCATGTGCGAACCCAGATATGTAATAGTGTATCGTTTCGCAAGGAATTGATTCCGGTGGGCGATACGGCGACACGGTCCATGCGCCGTCTTGCAACTGCGCGAAAGGCGTCCCACTAGGCTCGCCATGGCCACTCCTGCCGCCCAACTCCGCCCATCCCGCGCCGAATCGCATCGGAACGATCGGCCCGACCTTCTGGTGCGCTGGCTGCTGTTCGTGGCCGGCATGGTGGTCACGATCGTGTTCGTCGGCGGGATTACGCGGCTTACCGAATCGGGCCTGTCCATTACGCAGTGGCAGCCCGTTACCGGTGCGCTGCCGCCACTCAGCGAGGAAGCGTGGCTGGCGGAATTCGCCGAATACCGCGCAACGCCGGAGTACCGGTACGAGGCCGCGGTCACCGGCATGACCCTGGCCGATTTCAAGTTCATCTATTTCTGGGAGTGGTTTCACCGCTTCATCGGCCGCCTGATCGGGCTGGCCTTTGCCCTCCCGCTTGCCTGGTTCTGGGTTCGGGGCATGGTCCCGGCGGGCTACAAGCTGCGGCTCGTCGCGCTGCTGTCGCTCGGCGCGCTCCAGGGGGCATTCGGCTGGTTCATGGTCCGCTCGGGCCTGTCGGGGCAGATGACCGATGTCAGCCATTTCTGGCTTTCGGTCCACCTGTTGACCGCGTTGTTCACGCTCGCCGGCCTCGTCTGGACGGCGCTCGACCTCAGATACCTCGCGCGGACGGGGACAAACCGGCCCTCACGCCTTCATGGGTGGGCGCTGGTCGCGGGAATCGTGCTGTTCGTGCAGCTGCTGTTCGGTGCATGGGTGGCGGGTCTGAACGCGGGTCTGGTCTCAGATAGCTGGCCCTTGATGCAGGACCGCTTCGTACCGGAATATGGCAGTGCAAACGGCGTGTTTCATGCCGTGACGCACGACCCGTTCCTCATCCACTGGATCCATCGCTGGTGGGCGTGGGTCGCGTTTTTTGCGCTGCTCCTCTTCGCGCGGCGGGTGAAGCCCCGTGACCGGCGCGCATCGATTGCCGTCAATGCGCTGCTCGGCACGCAGATGGTGCTCGGCATTGCGACGGTCGTGACAGGGGTCGCGCTGTGGATCGCCGTGGCACACCAATTGGTCGGCGCTTTACTGGTGGCGGCATTCGCATGGGCCGCGAATGTGCAGGGGCGCCCTGTCGATTCTGTCGCGCAGCCCGCTGCAGCGCGCTCGTGAGGCTCATTGCCAAGCGGCCTTGAGCCACCGCATCCTTCTGATATAGCGGCATTTATGGGTCGCGCAGTAACGGGTCAGGGGTTTTCAGGTGGCGTTCGCATGCCGGGCTTCTGTCTGGCGTTTGTCCTTGCCGCTGCGGGCATGCATGCACAAGCGTCGGCGAAGCCTGCGCCAGCGGGTGAGTTCGAACTTTGCCGGACGCTCGAACGTTCCTTGCGGGATGGGGAGTTTCTGGTCGTAGAGCGATGATGGGACATTCGTTTCCGCGAGACCGGTGATGCCACGGTCGTCGAGGGCGAACAAACCCATGTTCGCGTCGATGCCCCCGCCGCCCTCGCCCCGCTCGCCGCAATCGAGGAACGCCGCACGGAAAGCGGCCTGTTCCCGGCCATTCTGGACGAGGATGGCCTGATAACCGCGCCGGGTAGCGAGACGGCACCTGCCTCTCTCGGCGAGACAGCGAGGGCGGCACTCGCATTGGTCCGGGATATTCGCCCAGAAGGCGATGCGGCGAACGCAATGAACGCATTTGTGCGGCAGGTGACTGCTGCATCGTCGCGGTTCCTGGGGCAGGTTCCCCGCGACCTGTTCTATCCCACTCAAAGCAATGGTCGGCGGGAACATGCGCTCGACCTGCCGGATGGTTCGACAGGGTCGGTCCTGGTCGAATACTCGGCGGCGCACCGGGCGTCAGACGGTCTTCTCTCGGCCGCCTCGCGCCGCATCGTCACATCGACAGGTGCGGGCGAGCGTGTGTCCACGGAGCGTTGGGAATTGCGCGAGCCGACTCCCTGATTTCACTTAGCGGTATCATATTACCTCTCCGCAAAGCCGCATCCAGCTTGACTTAGAAGCCGTTCCCGGCCATTTGGCCGCGCGGATCGGGGTATTGCGCACGCATTGCCCGGAGGCGTCGTATCGGACGCCTCGCTCCGTAACAGATACATAAGGATTTCAAGCCATGAAGGCGCTCCACAAGGCGACCCGGTCGATCAAGCCGGCCGAAGTCGAAAAAGACTGGCACATCATCGATGCCGAGAACCTCGTCGTAGGCCGTCTCGCAGCGATCATCGCCAACATCCTGCGCGGCAAGCACAAGCCGAGCTACACGCCGCATGTCGATTGCGGCGACCACGTCATCGTCATCAATGCCGACAAGGTGAAGTTCACCGGCAAGAAGATGACCGACAAGACCTATTACAAGCACACCGGCCACCCCGGCGGCATCAAGGAAACGACTCCGGCGAAGGTGCTGGAAGGCCGCTTCCCCGAGCGCGTTCTGGAAAAGGCCGTGCAGCGCATGATCCCGCGTGGCCCGCTGGGCCGCGACCAGATGCGCGCCCTGCATCTCTATAACGGCACCGAGCATCCACATGACGGCCAGAAGCCGAAGACGCTCGACGTTGCCTCGATGAACCGCAAGAACAAGGCTACCGCATAATGGCCGACGACAACAAGAAACCCGCCGACGCCGCTGAAACGCCCGAAACCAAGGGCGCCGAAACCGAAGCGACGAAGAGCGAAGCACCCGCCACGGATGCCACCGAGACCCCGGCTGCGCCGACCGGTTCGGAAAAGTCCGACAAGGTCACCGATCTCGCCGATCTGGGCGACATCGCCGGCGACGCGCCGGATGCCGATGCCGGGGCGATCGCCAACAATCCCGCTACGCCGCTGCGCGAGCAGGAGCTGGACCAGCATGGCCGCGCCTACGCCACCGGTCGCCGCAAGGACGCCGTGGCCCGCGTGTGGATCAAGCCGGGCAAGGGCAAGATCGTTGTCAACGGCAAGGAACAGGAAACGTATTTCGCGCGTCCGACCCTGCGCCTGATCATCAACCAGCCCTTCACCATCACCGATCGCGAAGGCCAGTACGACGTGATCGCCACCGTTCGCGGCGGCGGCCTGTCGGGCCAGGCCGGTGCGGTCAAGCACGGCATCAGCCAGGCACTGACCCGTTACGAGCCGGAACTGCGTTCCACGGTCAAGGCGGCAGGCTTCCTGACCCGCGACAGCCGTGTGGTCGAGCGTAAGAAGTACGGCCGCGCCAAGGCACGTCGTAGCTTCCAGTTCTCGAAGCGCTAATACGGCAAGGCTTCACAGCCGCCAGATCACCAGGAAGGGCGGCCCTCGCATGGGGGTCGCCCTTTTCCATGCCGTAGCCAGGCGCCCTGCCTGTTCCGGTTGAGCGGAGCTATCGGACGGGCGGGTCCGTGCGCGGCACCCTGTTCGCGGGTGCGACCGGCTCTCCGGGAGACCGCGGCGGGATGGCGTCCTCCGGGACGTCCCGGATCATCATGTCCGGGGTGGACACCTCTTCCAGATTGCGGACCTCGACCTGCAGCGTCTGCCCGTCCCAACGCAATTCGTTGAAGCTCGGCGGCGTGGAGCGCGTGCGCTTCGACAAGGTTCCCGCGCCGATCATGCGGACAGAGCCGTGCACCGTCTCTTCCATCAGGTCGAAGGCATCGTGGACATGGCCCGACAGCACGGCCAGCACGGGCCGCTTCGCCAGCTCTGTCAGCGCCTTCAATCCGTTCTTCGTCAGCGCGGTCCCCTGCGTGCCGACTTCGCGCAAGGGATGGTGCACCGCGACCAGCGCCTGAGTGCCCGGGGGCAGCGCGTCGATCGCATCCAGGCATTTCTTCAGCGCGCGGTCCGTTACCCAGCCCTTCGACCAATTCAGGCGCGGCTGCGCCCGAACCGCGGTTTTCAGCGGAATGATCGCAATGCCCGGCAGGTCGATTTCCTTCTCGACCATGTCCTGCATCCCTTCGAACCGGCGATAGGGATCGAAGAACCGTTCGATCGGGTTGAAATAGGGCATGTCGTGATTGCCCACCTCGACCGTCACCGGAACGCCCAGGCCGGTGATCCAGCGGGTGGCCGCGGCAAATTCTGAATGGCGCGCCCGCATCGTCAGGTCGCCGGTGATGGCGACCGCAGCGGGCCGGCGCTCCGCAATCTCGCGCTTCACCCAGTCGAGGGCCTCGTTGTCCTCCAGTCCGAAATGGATGTCGGACAGGTGGAACAGCAATGTCGTATCGGTCGGTCGGGTCATTCAGGCTTTCCAAGCAGGGCGACGCCGAGCGGGGCAAGGACAAATGTCTCCTCGCCTCCTCCATCGAAGCGTTCGCCGTCTATCATCAGTTCTATGGGAGCGTTTTCGGTGGACCGCAGCACGACCTCCGCTTCGCATCCCAGCACGTCGTGCGGGCCGGTGCGGAAATCATGGCCGAGGATCGCAGCGCCCTGCGCTACGAATTCCGACAGGCTTTCGATGCGATACGCCTGGACCGCCATGCCATCGTCGCCGGGCGAAAGGCGAACCCCGGCATAGCCGCGCTCCCGCCCGATCTCGCGTCCGGCCGCGAATGCGCGGACAAGCGGACCGTCGCGGCTGGTGGTAATGGCTTCCATCGATTTTGCGATGGTATCCGGAACATCCCAGTCACGCATTTCCTCCCGCACATCGGCCCACAGGGCGCCGGGCCCGCCCAGTATCTCGGACAAGGCGATCCAGTCGCGCCCCTTGATGCAGTCAAGCGCGACGGGCGCCAGGGCCCCGCGCCCCAGCGCGGCGATGATGGCAGGTGTTTCCACGTCGTCGAACAGCCTGTTACACAACAAGTTCGCCGTACCGCCCGGCAGGGGCAGGACTTCGCCGTCCCAGCCGTCCAGCGAGCGGATGACGGAATTCAGGGTCCCGTCCCCGCCATGCACCACCAGGCGGCCGACACCGGCAGCATAGAGCCGGGCGATTTCCGGCAGGTCTTCCGAAGAGCAATCGAAGGTGCGGGACACAGGCGAACCGGCCTCGGCCAGCAAGGACTGCAGTTCGCGTTCCAGCCCCTGCGTGTGACTGCCGCTCTTGCAGTTCAAGATCAGCCAGGTGCGCGGGCTTTGGTCCATGCCGGGATAGCGTTCGAGACCGCCAACACGTTCCCGTTCTTTCCCCCTGCCCGTCAGACCCTTCTCGTCAGGATCAGCCAGCCTGCGATACCGTTCAGTGCCGTATAGCCGAGATAGCCCCAGGCCAGACCCGGCCAGCCATTGGCTGCCAGCAGGAGCGCTGCGAGCAGGACGAGGAATTCGAAGGCGAGGGTTATCCGGCCGCCCATCATGTGCACGAACCACGGCACTTGCCCGATCAGCGGATGCCCGCTTTCCAGCACGGCCTTGTGAACGGCGAAATTGCCGATGCCGAGCAGGAAGATCATAAGGATGGCCATCGCCGTCACTGTGCCACCTCGCCCGTCGATTGCAATCCGGCCTTCGTCCGGTGGTCTCTGACACCCGTCGGATGGCCGCAGCGCCAGTCGATACCGGCGGGGCGAAGGTCGAGAACACCGCGCTTCACCGCCCTTGCAGGCGTAGAAACAATCGGGCGGGAAGTTCCTGTTCATCCCCCCGAACCCTTCGCAACAGGGACCCGCACGACAGGAGAGAGACCATGAAAACCCTTGCATTCGGCATTGCCGCCATAGCCACCGCCCTCGCCGCCCCGGCAAGCGCGGAAACGATCGAGGTGCGCACTGCCGATCTCGATCTCGGCACCGTGCAGGGCCAGCGAACGCTGGATGCCCGCATCCACTCAGCCGCACGAAAAGCGTGCAAGGTCAGCTCCGCCCATGCCGGCGGACCGATGAAGGCGGGCGAGGCCATGCGCTGCGTCGATCGCGCCGAAGCGAGTGCCGTGCGTGCCTTCGCCTCCGCGCGGGCTGGCAGGATCCGCGGCGGCTGAGCGGCCAAACTGGCGGGGTCCCCTTGCCGGGACCCTTGCGACCCGGGCCGGACGCAGTCCCCGGCCCGGGTTTTTTGTGCCTTGGTACCGGGAGAGCAGCGAAATCGCGCTTGCGCGCGGGGCGGCCTATCGGCCTGCCATCGCCTTCACCTTGGACAGATAGGTCCGCCCGATCCTGAGCGCCTCGCCGTTTTCCAGCTCTGCCGACCACACGCCCAGCCCGTCGTGCCGCAGGCCGCGAATATTGTCGCGGCGCAGGATGGTGGAGCGATGGATGCGAATGAACTGCGCAGGATCGAGCTTTTTCTCCAGCCCGGCAATCGTCTGAAGCAGCAGGTAGGAGCGATCCCCGACATGCAGGCGGACGTAATCGCGCTCCGCATCGACACGGCCGACCTGCGAGGTTTCGAGCCGGATGAGTTCAGAGCGATGGGGAACCCAAAGCTCCTTCAGCCACTTGCTCCCGGCATCCTCGCGCAGCGATCCGCGGCGCTCTACGGCGCGGTCGATCGCCCGGGACAGCCGGTCTTTCGCGACAGGCTTCAGCACGTAGTCCACGGCGTCGCAGTCGAACGCCTCGACGGCGAAATTGTCATGCGCGGTGACGAAGATCACGGCCGGTCCCGCGCCGTCGTCGCCCGCCATTCCGGCCAGTTTGCGCGCCACTTCCAGCCCGTCCATGCCGGGCATCGTCATGTCGAGAAGCACGAGATCGGGGCGAAGGGCCTTGGCCAGCCGCAGCGCGGCTTCGCCGTCATTGGCCGTGCCCACCACCGACAGGCTGCCGAGCTTCGCACAGATGACCTGCATCCGCTCGACCGCCAGAGGCTCGTCGTCCACGATCAGGGTCCGCATCGGTTCGTCCGTGTCGGCGGACGGCACGGTCTGGCTCTCCGGTTTCGTCATGCGCAATCCTTCGGCAGAATGATCTGGGTGACATAGCCGGGACCGTCCTCGCGCGCGCCGGATGTCACGGCAACCCCGTCGCCGAAGCGTGCTTTCAGCCGGTCGCGGACATTGGTCAGGCCGATGCCGAAACCGTGGGCGACGCGTTCCGGCACGCCCGCCCCGTTATCCGCGACGCGAATGACGATGGTGTCGCCCTCTTCCCGTGCGGAGACGGCGATTGTGACGTTCGCCTTGCTCGGCGCGACCGCGTATTTCACGCTGTTCTCGACCAGCGGCTGCAGGATCATGCCCGGAACGCGGCAGTCGGCGAGATGCCCGGGCAGGTCGAACCGCGTGGTCAGCCGCTCGGGGAAGCGCGCTTCCTCGATCTCGAGATAATGCTGCTGGAGCGCGAATTCGTCCGCCAGCGGGACATCGGCAATCGTGTCTTCGGCCAGGCTGTGGCGATAGAAATTGCTCATCGCCTGGATCATTTCCTCGGCGCGTTCCGTGCGCCCCGTCATGACCAGCGACGACAGGGAATTGAGCGTGTTGAACAGGAAATGCGGATTGACCTGATAGCGCAGCGACCGAAGCTCCGCTGCCTTTGCCGCGCGGCGAAACTCTCCCTCCCGCCGCTCTGCCACCTGTGCCTGCGCCCCGGCCAGCAGCGCAAGGTAGAGCGATGCCCAGGCAATCAGCAGGAAGTAGCGGCCAAGCGCGATATCGCTGATCTGCCGCCACTTGTCGAAACCGCTGGGCGCACGCTGCAGCGTCACCGTCACCACGCCGCGCCCGTCGCTGCCGCCGGTGTCGGGATCGTCCACTTCCCCCGCCACGCCCGGAATGTCGATCAGAACATTGCCCGCCTCGTCCCGGCGCAGCTTCACACCCTCACGCTCGCCGACCTTCTGGACGATCTTCCCCTCCAGATCGGCAAAGACCATCTGGTTGATCTGGGCGATCAGGATCGAGGCCGGTAGCGCGGCGAGGACGGTGACGCCCACTTTCCAGCCGATCGAGCGATCGTCGACCAGCCGCAAGACAAGCCACAGTCCCGCGGTCACGGCCACGCCCGCCAGGCTGACCACGCCGCGCCGCCACAGCATTTCGTGCTGCAGTTCCAGGCCGAGGATCGATCCCCTGAGGGTCGTCAGCAGGAAATAGAACAGCCACAGCCCCACCATCGTCGCCAGGACGAGGCGGTACGGCAGGCGGGCCGTCTGGCCATCCGGATCGGAACGCAGGGCAAGCATGGCCTGATCCTACGCCCATGCAGGGCAGGCGCGCCAGCACCGCTGGTCGAAAGGCCAGCGCCCTTCGTCGAGCGCCCGGCCCTGCGGGGGATCAGCCTGTCGGCAGCAGGTTTTCCTTCGCGATACGCTCTTTCCACTGCGCCGGGGCCAGCGTGTGGACGTTGTTGCCATCGCTATCGACCGCGACTGTCACGGGCATGTCCTTCACCGTGAATTCGTAGATCGCTTCCATGCCCAGATCCTCGAACCCGACGACGCGCGATTCCTTGATCGCACGGCTGACAAGATAGGCCGCGCCGCCCGTCGCCATGAGATAGGCGACCTTGTAACGGCTGATGACTTCGACCGCGTCGTGACCGCGTTCGGCCTTCCCGATCATGGCCAGCAGGCCGAGATCGAGCATCATCTCGGTGAATTTGTCCATCCGGGTGGCGGTGGTCGGACCGGCGGGGCCGACGACTTCGCCCATGACCGGATCGACAGGGCCGACATAATAGATGGCGCGGCCCCTGAAATCGACGGGCAGCTCCTCGCCCTTGTCCAGCATGTCCTGGATCCGCTTGTGCGCCGCGTCGCGGCCCGTCAGCATCCGTCCCGAAAGCAGCAGGCGATCGCCGTGTTTCCAGCTGTTCACCTCTTCCTGCGTCAGCGAATCGAGATCGACCCGGCGGGCGGAAGAATCGGGCTGCCAGTTGACCTTCGGCCAGTCGTCGAGGTTCGGCTTCTCGAGATAGCTCGGGCCGCTCCCGTCGAGCGTGAAATGCGCGTGGCGCGTCGCCGCGCAATTGGGAATCATCGCCACCGGCTTGCCGGCCGCATGGCAGGGCCAGTCGTGGATTTTCACGTCGAGCACGGTGGACAAGCCGCCAAGTCCCTGCGCCCCGACGCCCTGTGCATTGACCGCATCGAAGATGTCGATCCGCAGCTGCTCGATATCGGTCTGAGCGCCGCGCGCTTTCAGCTGGCCCATGTCGATCGGGTCCATCAGGCTTTCCTTGGCGAGCTGCATGCAGCGCTCTGCCGTACCGCCGATCCCGATGCCCAGCATTCCCGGCGGACACCAGCCCGCCCCCATGGACGGGATCTGCTCGACCACCCAGTCGACGATATTGTCGCTCGGGTTCATCATCTTGAACTTCGACTTGTTCTCGCTGCCGCCGCCCTTGGCCGCGACGTCGATCGACACCGTATTGCCCGGCACCATCTCGACATTCAGGACGCAGGGCGTGTTGTCCCGCGTGTTGCGGCGGGTGAAGGCGGGATCGGCCAGGATCGAGGCGCGAAGCTTGTTCTCGGAATGGTTGTAGGCCTGCCGCACGCCTTCATCGACGACCTCCTGCAGCGACCGGTCGCTCGCCAGCCGGCAATCCTGCCCCCATTTGACGAACACGTTCACGATGCCGGTGTCCTGGCAAATCGGGCGATGCCCCTCGGCGCACATCCGGCTGTTGGTCAGTATCTGCGCGATGGCGTCCTTCGCCGCTTCGCCCTGCTCCGCCTCGTAGGCCTCGCCCAGCGCGCGGATGTAATCCATCGGGTGGTAATAGGAGATATACTGGAGCGCATCGCAGACGCTTTCGATCAGATCGTCTTCGGTGATGGTAATCATGTCGCTCATCGACGCTGTGCTCCTGTCAGTCGAACCGGGCTCCCCCTTAGTCCGACAGTCCCTAAAGGGTCAAAACGATTGGCACGATTGTCGCCTGCCGAACATCGCGCCATGTCCGGTCCCGGCCGGCGCAATGTTGGCAAAACGGTGGCAGCTTTGCGTGTTTGCGCCTATGGCATTGACCTGCTGTGTTGTTATTGTAATACACCCATAGAGGTTTTATGGATTTCCAGACCGCCCGCAGGGCCATGATCGACAGTCAACTGCGCACCAGCGGCGTCAACGAACCCTTCGTTCTCGAACGCATGGGCACCGTCCCGCGCGAGGATTTCGTGCCCGACAGTGCGCGCAGCACGGCCTATATGGACCGCGCCCTGCCGCTGGGCGACGGCCGTTTCCTCGCCTCCCCCGTCTCGCATGGGCGGATGCTGGCAGAGGCGCATCCCCGCCCGGGCGAGCGCGTGCTAGTGGTCGAGAACGGCAATGGTTACCTCGCCGAACTGGTTCGTCCTGTCGCTGCGTCGGTCGATACGGTCGATGCGGACGCCGTCGCCGCCAACAAGGCGAAGGCGAAGGATTACGATCTCGTGCTGGTCGACGGCGCGATCGAGGAACCTTCGAAAGCGCTGGTGAAATGCGTCGCAGCCAATGGCCGGATCGTCACCGGCCTGATCGAACGGGGCGTGCCGCGCCTTGCCGTGGGACGCCGGACCGGTGACCGGCTGGCGTTCGATACCGTGGCGGACACCAGCCTGCCGGTACTCGGCGGTTTTGCACGCAAGAGGGAATGGAGCTTCTGATCATGCCGGGGAGGGTTTCGATCAAGCCACTGCTACTGGGCAGCGCACTGGGTTGCATGGCCATGGCCACCCCCGCCCATGCCGACACGCTGCGCGAAGCGCTGGCACAGGCTTACGAGACCAACCCCGTCCTGCAGGCGGCCCGGGCCCAGCAGCGGGCGACCGATGAAACCATCGCGGTGGAAAAGGCCGCAGGCCGGCCCAATGCATCGGTCGCAGGCACCTATATCGAATTCCTGAAGACCTCGGGCAACAGTTTCACGGCCCCCGACCGCACATTGCAGGTCGGCCCCGACCTTTCCGTTCCGGTCTATCAGGGCGGCGCGGTGAAGAACGCGATTCGCGCGGCCGACGAACGGATCGAGGCGGGACGAGCCGACCTTCGCGGGACTGAGAGCGCGATTTTCAGCCAGGTGGTCGCGGCCTATATGGACGTGCTCCAGGCAGAGGCGCTGGTCGGCCTGAACGTCAACCAGGTGCAGGTGCTTTCGACCAATGTCGAGGCGACCGGCGACCGGTTCGAGATCGGCGACCTCACCCGGACCGACGTCGCGCAGTCGCAGTCCCGCCTGGCCCTGGCGGAAGGCGACCTGCAAAGCGCGCGCTCCAACCTCATCGGTGCGCGCGAGACCTATATCAGGCTGGTGGGCGAATATCCCACCAATCTGGAGCCGCCGCCGCCGCTCCCCAACCTGCCGGACAGCCCCAATACCGCCGTGGACGTCGCGCTGGAGCGCAATCCCGACCTTATCGCCGCGCGCGAACGGGCCGATGCCGCCGGTTACGATGTCCGGGTTGCCGGATCGAACCGCCTGCCGCGCGTCAACGTCTTTACAGGGGCGGACTATTCCAATTTCTTCGGCTCGCTGGGCGGGCCGACCTCGGCCCAGTTCGCGCAGTCCGAACTGACGGCCAATGCCGGGGTCCAGTTCACCATCCCGATCTATCAGGGTGGCCGCCCCGCTGCGCTGCGGCGGCAGGCACAGGCACGGGAAGGCGCGGCGCTGGAACAGGTCATCGCGGCAGAGCGCGACGTCATAGCGCAGGTCCGTGCCTCCTTCGCCAGCTACCGCGCGGCCCTTTCGATCATCGATTCGTCACGCACCGCCGTGTCGGCAGCGGAACTCAGCCTCGAAGGCGTGCGCGCCGAAAACTCGATCGGCAATCGCACGGTGCTGGACGTTCTGAACGCGGAACAGGAACTGCTTGTCGCGCGGGTCCAGCTCGTGACGGCGCGCCGCAACGCCTATGTTGCCGGCTTCTCCCTGTTGGCTGCGATGGGCCTGGCAGAGGCGCGCGATCTCGGCCTGGATGGTGGAACGCTGTACGATCCGCTGGTCAATTACGACCGCGTATCGGGGCAATGGTGGGATTGGCAGCGCGACCCGGACCCGGTGCCCGTCTCGACACGGACCGTTGACATCCCCGCCGCCAATGCGACACTCCCCGCCGACACGCAGCCGGATGACCCGGCAGAGATTACGTCCGACGTTCTGGGGGAATAGGGCATGGCACAGCCGAACGAGGCATCGGTCGAAGAGATCCTCGAATCGATCAAGAAGGTCATTGCGCGTGACAACCGCTCGATGGCGGCGGAGGCCCGGATGCGCCGTGAACGAGCCGCCAAGGTCGAGGACACGCCAGAACCCGCCGCGCCGGAAGAGGCGGAAGAAGTCCTCGATCTGGACGAATCGGCCATGGTTGCGGACACGGACGGCGATTCGCTGGTAGGTTCGGAAGATGTCGAACCGACAGGCGATGCGTTCGGCGAAGACCTCGATCATGACGACGATGACACCGACCAAGAGCGTTCGCCGCTGCTGAATGACAGCGTCTCGGACGCCATGCGCAGCAATCTTGCCGCATTGGCCATGTTCGCCCAGCCGCCTGCCGCCCCGCAGATCGTGCGCAGCGGGGAAACCTCGCTCGAAGGCATAGTGCGCGAGATGCTTCGCCCGATGCTGGCCGAATGGCTGGACGAGAACCTGCCCCCGATGGTCGAACGCATGGTGCAGAGCGAAATCAGCCGGATTGCCGGCAAGAAACGGTAACTCGCGTCAGGCACCTGCACCGGCAGGCTGGCAAAAGGCTTGCAGGCATCGGCACTTGCGATAGACCGGCCTGCATGACGACATCCCTTCTCCGCCGTAGCGCCGCAGGCCTCGCGCTTGCGGCAGCGCTGACGACCACCGCCCCCGTTCTTGCGCAGGACACGCGCGCGATGCAGGCGGAGGATCTCGTCACCATGCCCCGGGTCGAGGCGCCCAGCGCCGTTCCCGGCGGCCGGTTCGCGCTTGTCCCGGTCACCGAAACCGACTCCGAGACGTTCAAGCGAACCCGCCGCTATTCCGTGATCGACCTGCAGGGCGATGATCCGCAGGTCTCGCCGATCGCCCTGCCAGATGGGGCCGCTTCGGTGCAGATGGGCGGCGACGGTGCGCTGTATTTCCTGAAAGCCGCAAGCTCGGCGGAAGACGGCGCCTCTGCGGAAGATCGCGCATCGGCGCCTTCGGCCATGCAGCTCCATCGCGCCTTCCTGGGCGAGGACGGAAAGCCCGGGCCGGCAGTGCAGCTGACGCGCTTCCTCAACGACATCGACGATTACAAGCTGTCGGCGGACGCGCGCGGGGTGGTCTTCGTCTCCCGTCTCGACCGCCGATGCGCCGACCTCGATTGCACGCTGGATACGCCCAGCCGCGAGAGTTCGGACATCGGTACGGGCAGGCTCTACCGCGACGAGGACGGCTTCGTACGCCACTGGGACCAGTGGGAGACGCCGGGCCACTACAATCGCGCCTTCGCATATAAACTGGGTTCGGCAGGCGTATCGAACCCCGTCGCGCTCGACGGACCGGGAGGGGGCGATGACGCACTGGTCGGCGACACGCCCACCCAGCCATTCGGCGGGACGGAAGACATCGCGTTCAGCGCCGACCGTGCCCATGTTTTCTTCACGGCCCGCAAATCGGACGCGGCGGAGCCGACCTCCACCGATACCGACATCTACCGCATCACGCTCGGGGAAGGTGCCGCACCGGTCAACCTGACCGATGCCAACCGGGCGACCGACACCCTGCCCACCCCGTCGCCCGACGGGAAATGGCTGGCCTATGCAGCGATGGCGCGGCGCGGTTACGAATCGGATCGCATGGTCATCCAGCTGCGCGACCTTGCCACCGGCGAAACCCGCGCCCTGACGCAAGATTTCGACCGCAGCTTCCACTCGCTCGCCTGGACGCCCGATTCGCGCTGGATCATCGCCACCGCGCAGGATGTGCTGGACACCCCTGCCTTCCGCATCGATCCCATGACCGGATCGGTCGAGCGGCTGGACCTGGTGCCCGGAAACGAGGCGCATCTGGGCAGCATCGTTCCGCTCGGCGGTGAGCGGCTGCTCTTCACACGCGATTCGATTGCCGCTCCTGCCGAGGTTTACCTGTCGGAAGACTGGCAGGAAGCGCGCGCGGTCACACGCGTGGCTACCGATCGCATCGCCGCGCTCGATCCGGTCGTCACGCAGCGCTTTTCCTTTGCCGGGGCCGGCGGCGACACGGTCTGGGGTCAGATTACCAAGCCCGTCCAACATGACGGCCGACTGCCCGCAATCCTCTACATCCATGGCGGACCGCAGGGATCGTTCAACGATGGCTGGTCCAGCCGCTGGAACCCGCGTGTCCTGGCCAGCCAGGGCTATGCCGTCATCTCCGTCGATTTCCATGGCAGCACGGGATACGGGCAGGCCTTCACCGACAGCATCAACCGCGACTGGGGCGGCAAGCCGCTGGAGGACCTGCAAAAGGGCCTCGCCGCGGCGCTGGAGCAGGACAGCCAGATCGACGGCAGCCGCGCCTGTGCCATGGGCGCCAGCTATGGCGGCTACATGGTCAACTGGATCGCGGGCAACTGGCCGGACCGATTCGACTGCCTGATCCAGCATGACGGCCTGTTCGACATGCGGATGTTCTACTACACGACAGAGGAATTGTGGTTTCCGCGCTGGGATTTCGGCGGCAGCTATGCGCAAGCGCGCGAGACCTATGAACGCTGGAACCCGGTCAACCATGTCGAGAACTGGCGCACCCCGATGCTGGTCATCGCCGGAGAGCGCGACTTCCGCATCCCCTATACGCAGGGCCTGGCCAGCTTCACCGCGCTGCAGGAACAGGGCGTAGAGGCGGAACTGCTGGTCTTCCCGGACGAGAACCACTGGGTCCTTGGTGCCGGCAATTCGCTGCAATGGCACCGCACCGTGTTCGGCTGGCTCGATCGCTGGCTGAAGCAAGAGCCGGAGGCGGTTTCCGAATGAGCAAGGGGAAGATCGAGAAGGCGCAGAAAGCCTATGTGAAGATCGGGGCCGACACGATCGAGCGGCATATCTTCCTGTGCGCGATATCCGACAAACAGAAATGCTGTTCGCGCGATGAAGGCGAAAAGGCCTGGAAATACCTGAAGAAGAGGATGAAGGAGCTTCGCCTCACGGGCCGCGGCGGCACGGTCCAGCGCACGAAGGCGGATTGCCTCCAGCTATGCGCCGCGGGGCCGATCGCGGTCGTCCAGCCGGGCAATGTCTGGTACCACTCGTGCGACGAAGCCGTGCTGGAACGCATCATCCAGGAACATCTCATCGGCGGCAATCCGGTGGAGGATTTCCGGCTGACCGCCCCGCCCGGCGAAGCCGGCTAGTCGCGGCGGCGCTCGTCCTCGATCCGGTCGTCGATCGATGCATCGTGGCCCGTGCCGTTCGACAGGAAGACCAGCCCCATCAGGGCGCTGGTCAGTAGCATCGACAGCCCGATCCCCAGTGCGACCGCAATGTAGAAATGCACCGACTCGACGCCTTCCCGAAGGTAGAGCAGGGCCACCGCGATGCCTACGACGCCCACGGTGATCATCAGCATGAACCGCATCAGCCGCCGGTAACGGGCCCACGCAAAGGCAGCCTTTTCCGGGTCTTCGAGCGGCGATTTGGGCGTCATGCGGGCTGGTTCCTCATCGTGGCGGTTTCGGCCTTGTATCCGGATTCGCCATCTGCGCAGCTTCGTGGCATCTTCTCTTCCGGAGGGAAAGGAGGCGCCAATGCTCATCGAAGGGATTACCGCGCAGCGCGAGGCAGGCGATATCCTGACTTGCGAAGCAAGGCTACCTGTCCGGGAGGCGGTAGCGATGCTGGCAGGCAAACGGATCGGTGCCCTGCCCGTGGTCGAGGATGGCAGGGTGCTGGGCATCTTTTCCGAACGCGACGTCATCTACCGCCTGGCCGACGAGGGCGAGGCCTGCCTCGCGCGTCCCGTAGGCGAGGTAATGACATCGCCGGCCATCACCATCACCTCGCGCGACCGGATCGACGATGCCCTCGCCCTGATGAGCAGGCGCCGGATCCGTCACCTGCCGGTGGTCGATGACGGGCGCTTCGTCGGCTTCGTGTCGATCGGCGATATCGTCAAATCCCGCATCGACGAGGTGGAAAGCGAAGCTGCGACCATGCGGACCTACATCCAGTCCGCCTGACGCAGCTTGAGGACGGGCCCCGCGCGTCCTACATGGGCTTCATGGCCGAGACACAGACCCGCACCCCGATGCTGACCGATGCTGCGGCGAAACGCGTCGCGTGGATTGCCGACAAGCAGGGCAAGCCCGCAATCCTGAGGCTTTCGGTCGAGGGCGGCGGTTGCAGCGGGTTCCAGTACAAGTTCGAGCTCGCCGACGCGCCCGAGGACGACGACCTGACCAGCCAGACGGCAGAGGCCCGGCTGGTGATCGACCCGGTCAGCCTCGACCTCGTCGCAGGCAGCAGCGTCGATTACGTGGAATCGCTGGGCGGCGCCGCCTTCCGGGTGGAAAACCCGATGGCGGCGGCTGGCTGCGGCTGCGGATCGTCCTTCGGGATTTGAAATTTACCTGAGCCATCGCATCGGGCAAGACACCGCCCATGCGTATCGCGACATTCAACATCAACGGCATCAAGGCCCGTCTTCCCCGCCTGCTCGAATGGCTGGAGCAAACCCGCCCTGCCGTCGCCTGCCTCCAGGAAATCAAGTCCCAGGACGATGGCTTCCCGGCGGATGAATTCGAGAAGATCGGCTACAAGGCGATCTGGCACGGCCAGAAAAGCTTCAACGGCGTCGCGATCCTGGCGGACGGGACTGCGCCCGAAGAAACCATGCGGGGCCTGCCGCCACTGACGGAAGGCGAGGAACCGGACGAACAGTCGCGCTATCTCGAAGCGGATGTCGGCGGGGTGCGCATCTGCAATCTCTACCTGCCCAACGGGAATCCGCAGCCCGGCCCCAAATTCGATTACAAGCTGCACTGGATGAAGCGTCTGCGCGCCCGGATGCAGGACTTGTGGCGACAGGAAGTGCCCACCATCGTGCTGGGCGATTTCAACGTCATCCCAGAAGCGAAAGACACGTTTTCGGTGCGCGCCATGGCGGACGATGCGTTGACCCAGCCGGAATCGCGCAATGCCTATAACCGCCTGCTCGCCGATGGCTGGACGGACGCGCTGGGAACTCTGAACCCTCGCGGAGGCGTGTGGACCTACTGGGATTACCAGCGCGGGGCATGGCAGCGCGATCACGGGTTCCGGATCGACCACTGCCTGTTGTCGCCCGAACTTGCCGACCGGCTGCTTTCGGCCGGGGTCGACAAGGAATATCGAGGCCGCGAAAAGGCAAGCGACCACGCCCCTGTCTGGGTAGAACTCGCGCCGCAGGACTAGTGCGACGACCGGATGACAAACCGAAAGGCCGCCGACTCCGATGGGAGCCGGCGGCCTTTTTCATCTCCTGCGACCCTGCAGGACGCCGAAGTCCGCGGAAAAATTAGCGATAGAAGATGTGCGTGTTGATCGCGACGCGGCGCGACTTCACCCGGGCCCAGCGCGGGCTCACATACTTTGCGTGGAAATAGAGCGAATCCTCGGCTTCGCTGTCCCACAGCCCGCGGTGCGCGATCGTGGCGATCTTCTTTGCCTTCTGCCAGGCGCTGGAGCCGCGCGAGATACGTGGCATGCGGCCGTTCTTCACGAAACTGAACTGCGCGCGCTGGTAGACAACCCCGCAATAGTCGGAAGGAAACTGGTGCGAATCGGCCCGATTGATGACGACCTGCGCGACTGCCAGCTGACCGTCGATCGGCTCGCCGCGCGATTCGAAATACACGGCACCGGCGAGGCATTCGAGTTCGCGGCTGAGATTGGCCGGGGCATCGATCGATGCGATCATCTCTCGCAGAGACGATGCGGAAGGGGCGGGTTCTTCGGCCGGTTCGGCGGCCGGGGCTTCTTCGGTCGATTCTTCGGGAAGCGGCTGGACCACCTCTTCCGTGACGAAGACCGGAACCGTCTCGTCGACGACCGGGGCGGGTGCCTGCACCTGCTCGATTTCGCCGACTTCTGCATTTGCGCCGGAACCTTCGGCGCTGGCAGCGATTAGAACAAAGCCTGCCGCGATGGCGGCAAGAGAAATCTTGTGGGTCTTTCGACTCATTATACCGTCATTTTTGAGCGGTGAGCGGACACTGACGCAGGCGGAGACCTGTTTGCGTTATATGCAATTATTTAGGTGGTCTTTTCTGGCCTGCCGGCCGCTCCCCGTCTGCGTGCTATCCCGTGGACCCCAATGTCCATGACGAGACGCCTGCGCTGCTGGAAGCTGGCGGGCAGATACGGGCCCTGACACTCAAGTCAACTTAACGCGTTCAGAGTTTCGACGAACTGTGCGGGATCAGCGACATCTGCCTCCAGCACCCACAGATCCGGGTCCGAACCGTGCCTTTTGCGGCAATAATCCGTAAAATCCCCTTCGTTTTCAACGGTCTTTGGAACAATCGGCGTCCAACTACGCGTGCCGTCCATCTGCGGCATCCTTTCCCAAAGTTGCGCGCTGGACCCGTTTTGCATGGTTAAAAGAAGGATGGTTCCCGCATCGCGTTCCCCTTTGAACAAGACGCTGGCAAACCCGCCCTGCCCTTCGACCAGGCGCCTGATCGCACCGATTTCGATGTGCGCGGGCAGGCGCGAATCGGTCAAGGTCGGTTTCCTGCGGCCGTTCTCACGGCGATTCGTAACCGGGCAGGCCGGAAAGAGGGATGTGCGAGCGCATGAACGTGCCCGTCCCCCGTCCGATTTCGTCGCCTTCGTGGTCGATCAGGCGGGATTCCGCGACCAGGACGCGGCGCCGGCCGCTCACCCACTTGCCCTCCGCGATGACTTCCCCCTCCTTCACAGGCTTCGTGAAATGCAGGTTGAAGGATGTCGTCAGAAGGAAACGGTCGGTGACGATGGTATTCGCGGCATAGAAGGCCGCATCGTCCAGCATCTTGAAATAGATCGTTCCATGGGCGGCGCCCGCCGCGTGATAGGCATCAGGCGTCACATGGAAGACAAGCCGTGCGCGCCCCTCTTCTTCTATATGCAGGCGGGACCGGAAAAGCGTGTTGACCGGTGCGGAACTGTAAAGCCGTTCCAGCGCGCGGTAATGCGAGATCGCCCCGGATTCTGCAGGCGTCTCAGGCGGCATGGCGTTCGCTCACATCGGCCATCAGGGCATAAAGCGCGTCGGCATCCGGCGCAGAAAGCAGCAGGTCGCGCACTTCCTCGCTGCGAACCATGCGCGACAGGGCCGCCAGTGCATGAAGGTGGCTGACGCCTGCGTCCACCGGCGAGACAAGCCCCAGGATCAGGCTGACCGGGACACCGTCCGTTGCATCGAAATCGACCGGCTTTTCCAGCCGCATCAGGCAGGCGCGGGGCCGCCGCACCTTGTCCGATCGGCCATGCGGCATGGCGATACCGTTGCCGAACCCGGTGCTGCCCAGCGCTTCGCGCTCCTGCAGGGATTCGAGGAGTTCGCCAGATGTCGGCCCGCCTTCGTCTCCGGATAACAGGCCTGCCACGGCTCGCAGGATATCGTCCTTCGTCGCGGCGTCGCTGACGACTACGGTTTCGGGCGATATTCGGTAAAACGCGCTCATCGTCGAAAATCTTGTCTCTGCTGGAAAGGGCCCGTTCCATACGCGGCGTGGATGCCGCGCATGGCTGCCGGAAACGGCTGCTCGGGGCCGGCGGGTCAGCCGGGTTCGACCCAGCCCACCGATCCGTCGCGGCGGCGATAGACCATGTTGTGGCGACCGGTTCCAGCATTTTTGAAGAACAACGCACCCGTATCGCGCAGATCCAGCATCATCACGGCATCGGCAACCGACGCTTCCGGGATGTCGACCTTGGTCTCCGCGACGACGACGGGGGCATCGCCGGCCTCTTCCGTTTCGGGTTCTTCTTCCGCAGGCTCGGGCGAAGCGAAAATGGTGTAGGCCGCCTCTTCCTGCCGCGCGGCATGATCCGCCTGTTCGTGGCGATCTTTCAACCGGCGCTTGTAGCGGCGAAGCTGTTTCTCGATCTTCGCGGCAGCCTTGTCGCAGGCCTGGTGCGCATCATGCGCTTCGGCGTGGCCCTTCAGGATCAGCCCCTGCATCACGTGCAGCACGATGTCGCAGGCAAAGGCGCCCGCCCCGGCCTTACCGAACGTCACGTGGCTGGAGATGGCCCGGTTGAAATATTTCTCGACCATGCCTTCCATCCTGTCGCGGGCATGATCCTGCAGGGCTGCGCCCGTTTCGACCTGGTGACCGGAAACGCGAATATCCATGGCTCGGCTTCTCCTTTGTTGCGCTCCGAAACCCGCGATCCGGGACTCCGGAGCCGGGGGTTCAATGCGTCCAGAGCGGTTTCTGGATCTTGGCGATGAACGCGCGGTGGCGGGCAAGTTCTTCCTCGCTGGCCTCGTGCCGGCGGGCCGGGCGCGGTTCGCGCCTGGGCCGCACGATCTGCGCCTGCGCCATCTCCGCTTCGCCCGATGCCGCCTCTGCTGCCAGTTCTAGGCCGATCTGGCGGCCGCCCGTCAGTTCGACATAGACCTGCGCCAAGAGCTCCGCGTCCAGCAGCGCGCCATGCTTGACGCGGTGGCTGCGATCCACACCGAACCGGGTGCACAGCGCATCGAGCGAAACCTTTGCGCCGGGAAACTTGCGCCGGGCCATGGTCACCGTGTCGACCATGCGATCCATGCTGACAGGCGCCAGCCCGCATTGTTCCAGCTCGGCATTGAGGAAACCGAAATCGAACGAGGCGTTATGCGCGACCAGCGGCGCATCGCCGATGAATTCCAGAAGCTCTGCCGCGCCGTCGGCAAACAGGGGCTTGTCCGACAGGAACTGGATCGACAGGCCGTGAACCGCCTCCGCCTCTGCCGGCATGTCGCGTTCGGGGTTGTAATAGGCATGGAAACTGGCCCCGGTCTCGACCCGGTTGACCATCTCCACGCAGCCGATTTCAACCATCCGGTCCCCCTTCTTGGGGTCGAGGCCGGTGGTTTCCGTATCGAAGACAATTTCGCGCATGAGTCGTTTATCTATCGGCCCGGTCCGGCCATCTGGCAAGGGGCCGCGGCATGACACGCGTGAATCAGGCGGCGGACAGGGTTTCCAGCAGGGCCGCGACGTCCGCCCGCGTGGCGTCCAGCGACTGGCCTGTATCGATGACCGTATCGGCCCGCTCCCGCTTCTCCGCATCGGGAACCTGAAGGGCCAGGATCTTCGCGAACTTGTCTTCCGTCATGCCGGGGCGTGCCAGCACGCGCGACCGCTGCGCTTCGGCAGGCGCCGACACGACCACGACATGATCGACCGCTTCGAATCCGCCTTTCTCGAACAGCAGGGGGATGTCGAAGACCACCACTTTCGCATCTGCATTGGCTTCCATGAAATCGGCGCGGACTGCGGCCACCGCGGGATGGACCAGCAGTTCGAGCTGGGCGAGTTTTTCCGCATCGCCGAACACCAGAGTGCCCAGTGCGTCGCGGTCGACCCCGCCGGGGCCGGTCGTGCCGGGAAAGGCCGCTTCGATCGCCGGGAGAAGCGCGCCGCCCGGTCCCTGAAGGATGCGAACCTCGGCATCCGCATCGAAGACAGGGGCGCCCAGATCCTCGAACATGGCGGCGACGGTCGATTTTCCCATGCCGATCGATCCGGTCAGCCCGATGATGAGAGGACAATTCACGGGGCAAGCCTTTCACGTAAAGCAGCGTCCGCATCGCGCGGTGCGGGCACGCCGAAGAATTTCTCGAAGGCCGCAGCGGCCTGGCCGATCAGCATGGAGAGGCCGTCTATGGTCTCGAAACCGGCGGCTTTCGCCCCGCCAAGAAACGGCGTCTCGAGCGGATCGGTCACGATGTCGTAGGCGATGGAGCCGGGCGGGGCATGGCTCCAGTCGAAGGGCAGGGGGGGCTGACCCCGCATTCCCAGCGGCGAGGCGTTGACGACGAGATCGCAGCATCCCTCCCGGTCGTCGAAGGCGAAATCGGTCGGCTCGGCGAAATGGGAAAACGGCGGGGCGTGGTGATCACCTTCACCTTCTTCGGCAAGCTCCTGCAGGATGGCCTTCGCCTTGTCCGGATTGCGACCGGCCAGGACGATCGTGAAACCTTCCGCCGTGAGCGCCGTGACGATCGCCCGCGCCGCACCGCCCGTCCCGAGCACCCGCGCCATGCGGAAATAGTGGCGCTCTGTCAGGAGCGGCCGCAGCGGTTCGAGAAAACCCGCGACGTCGGTGTTCCAGCCAACCAGTTCTCCGTCCCGCGCACGCGTCACGGTATTCACGGCCCCGACCTTCCTCGCCAGCGGCTCCAGCCGTCCCAGCAAGGGGATGATCGCCTGCTTGTGCGGCATGGTCACATTGCAGCCCAGCCATGCCGGATCGCTGCGCCGGCTGGCGAGATAGCTATCCAGCGCATCCGGCGCGACCCGGTGTGACCGGTAATCGGAATCGATCCCGGCCTGTTCCAGCCAGAAGCCGTGGATCAGCGGGGATTTCGACTGCGCGATGGGGTCGCCGATGACTTCGGCATAGGGCCTGCTCATTCCGTGATCATCCCGCGTTCGCGCAGCGCGCCCAGTACGGGCAGCAGCGGCATGCCCAGCACGGTGAAATGGTCACCGATGATCCGCTCGAACAGGTGAACGCCCATCGCCTCTATCCGGAATGCGCCTGCGCAGTGCCCGATTTCCGGCCATTCGGCGCCGAGATAGCCTTCGATGAAGTCATCCGACAGCTCCCGCACATGGAGCGTGGCAAGACTGGGCGCGACCCAGTCGATCGCGCCATTTCGGGCGAGGGCGGCTGCACTGTGCAGATGCATCGGCTTGCCGGAAAAGAAGCGCAGATGGTCCGCCGCCTGTTCGCGGGTCTGCGGCTTGTCGAAGCGCTGCCCGCCGACTTCGACCAGGGAATCGCTGCCCAGCACCCAGGCGGACGGATCCTCGGCGGACACCGCTGCAGCCTTCGCCGCGGCCAGCGCCTGCGCGATTTCGGCGGGGTCCGCGCCGTCCATTGCGCGCTCCAGCGCCCGCTCGTCGATATCGGCCGGGCGGGAGCGATATTTTATCCCGGCACCATCCAGCATGGCGCGGCGCGAGGCGCTCTTCGAGGCAAGGATCAGGTCCTGTGCGGCAGCTATCGGCATCAGATCGGTTTCTCGTCCGGCTTCACGCGTTTCGTACGCTCGTTATGGATGCGAATGATGGCCGCGGCCGTTTCCTCGATCGAACGGCGGGTCACGTCGATGACCGGCCAGTTGTTGTCGGAGAACAGCCGGCGGGCGAACTGCACTTCCTTCTTCACGCGCTCGTTGTCGATATAGGCGGTTTCCTCCCGCTCGTTCAGGGTCAGCAGGCGGTTGCGGCGGATCTGCACCAGCCGTTCGGGCGCGGTCGTCAAGCCGACCACGGTGGGATGTTTCAGGCCATAGAGCGCCGGGGGCGGGGGGCTTTCCACCACCAGCGGGATATTGGCGACCTTGAACCCGCGATTGGCGAGATAGATGCTGGTCGGCGTCTTGGAGCTGCGCGATACGCCGGCCAGCAGGATGTCCGCCTGCTCCCAGTTCTCGTGGCCGACCCCGTCGTCATGCGCGATGGTGAACTGGATTGCCTCCACCCGGTCGAAATACGCTTCGTCCATGCGGTGCTGTCGGCCGGGGCGGCCATGCGCCTCCTGCCCCAGCTGCGCTTCCAGCGCGACAGTGACGGAATCGAGCGCATCGACGGCGGGGAGCGACATCTGCCGGCACTTTTCCTCCAGCGCCTTTCGCGTCTGCGCGTTGACCAGCGTATAGAGGACGAGGCCCGGGCTGGCTGCCAGTTCGGGCGCGATCCGGTCGAGATGCGCCTGGCTGCGCACCATCGGCCAGAAATGGCGCACGACATCGGCATTCTCGAACTGGGCGAGGGCGGCCTTGGCGATCATTTCCAGCGTTTCACCGGTGGAATCCGACAGCAGGTGGACATGGATGCGGGGCAGGGCACAGGCTCCGGTTGGCGGGCGGCTGCGGCCCTGTGGAGAAACACCGGCATAAACCACGGGAGGAAATCGCGGACAAGGCGGGGATGGAATTCTGCCCCCGATACGAGTCCTTTCCTGCAACCGGTTCTGGACAGGATCGCTACCTTTCCCACAGTCTGGGGACAACGGGGACAGCTTTCCTTTGACTCAGTCCGCATCACGAGTCGGTCATGGCAGGCAGGACTGGAATCCGGTCGACAAATCGGGCAGTGCGCCACCATCCCCGTTTTCCACAGGGCCAACAGACTCCAACAGACTCTATAAATATATTGAATTGATTGGATACCAGACCCGATGCCCGGCCTTTTGATCGACACGTTGCGCGGCAAGCGCGGTGAGCAGGTTCCCCTCTGGCTCATGCGACAGGCAGGACGGTATCTTCCCGAATACCGTGCTCTGCGTAAGGAAAAGGGCGGGTTCCTGGACCTGGTCTATGACAGCGAGGCAGCGTGTGAAGTGACGCTCCAGCCGCTGCGCCGGTTCGGGTTCGACGGGGCCATCCTGTTTTCCGATATCCTGATCGTACCCCACGCGCTGGGGCAGAATCTCGAATTCCTGGCAGGGGAGGGACCGAAGCTCTCGCCCAAGCTGGTCGATCATGCGCTGGAGGGCCTGCAAGGGGTGCCTGAGCGCTTCGATCCGGTTTACCGGACCGTGGGGCTCGTCAGTGCTGCCCTGGGCCCTGAGACGGGCAATTCGGCGACCATGCTGGGTTTTGCCGGCAGCCCCTGGACCGTTGCGACCTACATGGTTGCAGGCGAGGGCAGCCGCGACCAGCACCAGGCGCGCGAAATGGCGTACCGCGATCCGGCAGCGCTGGGCGCAATCGTCGATACCATCGTGGAAAGCTCCATCACCTACCTCTCCGGACAGATCGAGGCCGGGGCGGAGGCGGTGCAATTGTTCGACAGCTGGGCGGGCAGCCTTGCCCCCGACCAGTTCGAGCGCTGGGTCATCGCTCCCAACGCCCGTATCGTGTCTGCGCTGAAGGATCGTCATCCGGATACCCCGATCATCGGTTTTCCGAAGGGTTCGGGTGAGAAGCTTCCCGCCTATGCCCGCGAAACCGGGGTCGATGCCATCGGTCTCGATGAAACGGTCGATCCGGCTTGGGCGCATTCCGTACTGCCGGCGGACATGCCGGTTCAGGGCAATCTGGATCCGCTGATCCTGATGAGCTCGCCCGAAGAAATAGCCGCGCGGGCCACAGCCATCCTGGAGATCCTTCGCGATCGCCCCCATGTCTTCAATCTGGGCCACGGCATCGGGCAATTCACGCCCATTGCCAATGTCGAGGCGCTGGTCGCCGCGGTTCGCGGCTGGCAGGGGTGACGGAAGGGCTTCGAACGCCTAGATCGGGACCATGCAGGACATTCTCGCAACGCTGTATTTCTGGCTGAAGGCCGGGCACATCATCTTCGTCATCTTCTGGATGGCGGGCCTGTTCATCCTGCCGCGCCAGATGCTCTACATGTACCCGAGCGCGCCGGGTTCGGACGAAGAGGCTTTGTGGGCGCAGCGCACGCGCACCCTTTCCAGGGTTATCCTGATCCCCAGCATCATCGTGGTCTGGGCGCTGGGCCTGCTGCTGATGACCACGATCGGCGCGCACACGCAGGGCTGGTTCCATGCAAAGCTGCTGCTGGTGCTGGTCCTGTCGGGCTATCACGGGTTCATGAGCGCAAAGGCCAAGGCCATGGCGCGGGGCGAGAGGCCGCTGAGCGAGAAAGCCCTGCGATTGTGGGGCGAGCTGCCTGCCATCATCACGATCCTGGTGGTCGTGCTGGTCATCGTGAAGCCGTTCTGACCCAATGACCGCAGGCGCCGTGCAAGGTGCCTGCGGCACGCAATCTCTCGATTGACGCGCCGACGACGCGCGCCTAATCGCAACACATCAACCGGCATACGGTAACCGCGGCTTCCTGGCCCGGAACCGCTTCCCGCTTTCTCCAAGCCCGATGGAAGTGCCGGCGTTACCCCCAGATGGAATACCACACATGCATCTCAAGGATTTGAAACTCAAAGCGCCGGCCGATCTCGTCCAGATGGCCGAGGAACTCGGTGTCGAGGCCGCCGGCACGATGCGGCGGCAGGACCTGATGTTCTGCATCCTGCGCGAACTCGCGGAAGACGAGGAATACGACGAGAAGATCATGGGCATCGGCACCATCGAGGTGCTGCAGGACGGCTTCGGCTTCCTGCGCAGCCCCGAGGCGAATTATCTCGCCGGTCCGGACGACATCTACGTCTCGCCCAACCAGGTCCGCAAGATGGGCCTGCGCACCGGCGACACGGTCGAAGGCGAAATCCGCGCGCCGAGGGAAGGCGAACGCTATTTCGCGCTGACCAAGCTGACTTCGGTCAATTTCGAGGATCCGGACCAGGTTCGCCTGCGGACCAATTTCGACAACCTCACCCCGCTCTATCCCGAGCAGAAGCTGTCGCTCGATACGCTCGATCCCACGGTCGCGGACAAGAGTGCGCGGGTCATCGACATCATCTCGCCGCAGGGCAAGGGCCAGCGCGCGCTGATTGTCGCCCCGCCGCGCACCGGTAAGACGGTGCTGCTGCAGAACATCGCGAAAGCAATCACCGACAACCACCCCGAGGTGTTCCTGCTCGTCCTTCTGGTCGACGAACGCCCCGAAGAAGTCACCGACATGCAGCGCAGCGTGAACGGCGAGGTCATTTCCTCGACCTTCGACGAACCTGCCACGCGCCACGTGCAGGTTGCCGAAATGGTGATCGAGAAGGCGAAACGCCTGGTCGAGCACAAGCGCGACGTCGTGATCCTGCTCGATTCCATCACGCGTCTCGGCCGCGCCTACAACACCGTCGTGCCCAGTTCCGGCAAGGTGCTGACGGGCGGTGTCGATGCCAACGCCCTGCAACGCCCCAAGCGTTTCTTCGGCGCGGCGCGCAACATCGAGGAGGGCGGTTCGCTGTCCATCATCGCCACCGCGCTGATCGATACCGGCAGCCGCATGGACGAGGTTATCTTCGAAGAGTTCAAGGGAACGGGTAACAGCGAAATCGTGCTCGACCGCAAGGTTGCCGACAAGCGTATCTTCCCGGCTCTCGACGTCGGCAAGTCCGGTACCCGCAAGGAAGAACTGCTGGTCGAGAAGGACAAGCTGTCCAAGATGTGGGTCCTGCGCCGCATCCTGATGCAGATGGGCACGGTCGACGCGATGGAATTCCTCCTCGACAAGATGAAGGATTCCAAGACCAACGAAGACTTTTTCGACACGATGAACCAGTAATCCGGGTTCCCCGCCAAGGGTTTTTGCGAAGGAATAGCAGGGACTTATGGAACGTCTCGTCTATGTCAGCGAAGCATCGGACAATACCGGTACGCAGGATGTGTTCGCCATTGTCGAGGCATCGGCGCGGAACAATGCAACGCTCGACCTCACCGGCTTCCTCCTGTTCGAGGACAATCGGTTTCTCCAGCTTCTCGAAGGTCCTTCGGGCAATATCGACATGATAATGGCGCAGATTAGGCACGATCCGCGCCATCATTCGCTGCACATTGCGGAGCGCCGCGACGCGATCGAGCGGTGGTTTCCCAACTGGAAGATGAAGCAGCTGATTTCCTTCAATTCTCCGCCCGCTATGGAAGAATTACGGGTAATCCTGAAATCGAAGGAAGGCGGAGAGCGGGTTCAGGCGATACTCGACGATTTCCTGAAGGTCCGACCTGCCAATTAGGGCGCGCGGTCGGCCTGAAGCTGCGCCGCCATTTTCTCCCAGACCTTGTTCACCGCCTTCAACGGGCGAATCATGACCTTGAAATCCGCGATCTTCCCGTCTTCGTCGAAGCGGATCAGATCGATGCCGTTCACGTGGATGTCGTCCATCGTGCAGGCGAATTCGAGCATCACGTCCTGCCCGTCGACCAGTTCGCGCTCGTATCGGAAATCATTGGCGCCCAGCGTCGCCGCAGCCGCCGAGAGATAGGCAACCACCAGCTCGCGCCCCTCCTGGGGGGTGTGGACCACTGGCGAGTGAAACACGGCGTTTTCGTGCACGAGGCGGGCAAGACGCTCCGGATCGGGCAAGGTCGCCAGCTGATGCCATTCTGCTAGACCCTGCTGGGTGGTGTTCATGAAGCTCTCCGGAAACTGTCGGCGCGTGCCGCGCGCCAGTGATGGCCGATCGGGGTCGCATCGGGCTCTTCGACCAATGCACCGGGTTCGATAAAGGAATAGATGCGGTCGATCGCATCGGACCGCGCGCCGTTGACGCGTTCCCGCATGTCGCGCGGAGCGATGTCCCACGGGCTCTGCAGCCCCATGGCCACCGTTATTTCCCGCAGCGAATGCAGGGTCTGGCGCTGAAAACGGGCAACGCGCGGGGCCTTGTCCTCCACCACCAGACCACGCTGGCGCCAGGCCACCTGGGTCGCAACGCCGGTCGGGCAGTGCCCCGTATGGCATTCCATCGACTGTACGCATCCCAGCGAGAACATGAAGGGGCGTGCCGCATTGCACCAGTCGGCCCCGATGGCGAAAGATTTGGCCATCTGCGCGCCCGAATGGATTTTCCCGGCCGCGGCGATCTTCACCCGGTCCTTGAAGCCCGTGCCCACCAGCATGTTGCGGATCCAGATCTGTCCTTCGCGCAGCGGCATGCCGACGCTGTTCGACAGTTCGAGCGGGGCAGCGCCCGTCCCGCCCTCCGCGCCGTCGACCGTGATGAAATCGGGGTGCAGGCCCGTTTCCAGCATGGCCTTCCCGATAGCCATGATCTCGTGCGGCTGGCCGACGCACAGTTTGATACCGACCGGTTTGCCGCCGGACATCTCGCGCAGCTGCGTCAACCATTCCAGCATTTCGATCGGTGTCGAGAATGCCGAATGTGCAGCGGGAGAGGTAACGGTTTCGCCCACGGGTACGCCGCGCGCCTCGGCGATTTCCTGCGTCACCTTCTCACCCGGCAGAACGCCGCCATGCCCCGGCTTGGCGCCCTGGCTCAGCTTGACCTCGATCATCTTGACCTGGTCCGGCGCGGAATTGTCCTTGAACTGTTCGGGATCGAAGCTGCCGTCCTTCGCCCGCGCGCCGAAATAGCCGCTCCCCAGCTCCCAGATCAGGTCGCCGCCCGGTGCGCGGTGATAGCGGCTGATGCTCCCTTCACCGGTATTATGGGCGAAGTCGCCGATCTTCGCGCCGGCATTGAGCGCCTCGATCGCCCGGGCAGACAGGGAACCGAAGCTCATGGCGGAAATATTGAGGAGCGAGGACGAGTAGGGCTGCTTGCAGGTCCCTGCGCCCACATCGACCCGCCACTGGTCGGGCACGCTATCGTCGGGGGCGATGGAATGGCTCATCCATTCATACTCGTCCGAATAGACGTCGAGCTCCGTGCCCATGGGGTGGGCATCGAGATCGCCCTTCGCCCGCGCATAGACGAGGGCGCGGGCTTGATGGCTGAACGGTCTCCCGTCGAGATCCCCTTCGACAAGGTAGGACTGCGCGAAAGGGCGCAGGTCTTCCATCATCCAGCGGATTCGCGCGATGAGTGGGTAATTTCTTCTAAGTGTATGATTGGTCTGGAGAAAATCCCAAACGGCGATAAAGGCTGCCGGTGCGGTCAGCAAAAGCGCCCACGGCAGAACCCATGCGCTGAGCCCTGCCAGCACAAGCGCGAAAAGGGGGATCAGGTAACGCCACGCAACCATGCCTTATCCCCCCCTTGCGCCAGCTTAGCCGAGATGTTCGGAAAAGAACGCATCCGTCCGGCTGTCCGCCAGCGTCGCGCCTTCTTCGTCCCGGCGTTCGCCGAATTGCGTGGCGAAGCCGTGGTCCAGTCCTTCGTAATCGTGAAGCGTTACTTTCGGGTGGTCATCCAGCCCGTCATGCATCGCCTTCTGCGCTTCCTTGTCGACGAATCCGTCTTCGGTCGGGATGTGCAACATGAGCGGATTGGCGATGGCCTTTGCCTCGTCCAGCATGTCGGGAACGCCCACGGCATAGTAACCCACCGTCGCATCGCTGTCGGTCCGGGCGGCGGTCATGTAGGCCAGCTTCCCGCCGAGGCAATAGCCGACCGCACCGACTTTCTTGCCGCCGGTTTCATCGCGTGCCCACTTGATCGCAGCTTCGATATCCCGAACGCCTTCGTCGGCGTCGAACTTGCCCATCAGGTCCAGCGCGCGCTGGAACTCGGGTTCGATATCGGGATCGAGTTCGATACCGCGCCCCAGCTGCCAGAACAGGTCGGGCGCCACCGCGAGATACCCCTGTTCCGCCAGAAGGTCGCACTTGCGCCTGATGCCGGCATTCACGCCGAAGATTTCCTGGATGACGACGATCGCCGCTTTCGGCTCTCCCGCCGGGCGGGCACAATATCCTGCAAACTCGTCGTCGCCGGAAAGGGTGGAGATGGTTACATTGGCCGTCATCGTCGTGGCTCCTCTTGCCTTCGGGTGCGGTATCGCTTGCTAAAGCGCCGCCGCCAACCCAATTATCTGTCAACAGCAGACAAACGGAGGAAACGCCATGAAGGTCCATGTGGAAATCGATTGCACGCCGGAAGAGGCGCGGAGCTTCATGGGTCTGCCCGATGTGAGCAAGGCGAACAGCGTCTATGTCGATACCATGGCCAAGGCGATGAAGGGTGTCACCCACCCCGACCAGCTGCAGGACATTGCGAAAACGATGGCGCCCATGGGGCAGATGGGGCTGAAAATGTTCCAGAACTTCGTCGAAGGAAGCATGGCTGCGCGCGATGTGTCCGCGCCCAAGGGTGAAAAGAAGGGCGACTGACGCTCGCTCCGTTCAGGCTGCAAGTCTTCGATGGACACGATCTTTGCCTTGTCGAGCGGAGCGCCGCCGGCCGCCATCGGGGTTATCCGGATTTCCGGACCCGGGTCCGGCAACGCGCTGCAATGCCTGGCCGGGCGTCTGCCACCCGCTCGCCGTACCAGTCTCGCCAAACTGCACGATGCCTCCGGGGACCTGCTCGACGAAGCGCTGATCCTCTGGTTCCCGGGCCCGGCCACGGCAACCGGGGAGGACTGCGCGGAGATTCACTGCCACGGTGGCAGGGCGGTCATTGCCGCCATCGGCCGCGCATTGGCCGCCATACCGGGCCTTCGTGCCGCCGAGGCAGGCGAGTTCACACGGCGCGCCTTTGCCAATGGCCGCCTGGACCTTGCGGAAGCGGAAGGTCTTGCCGATCTTCTCTCGGCCGAAACGGAATTGCAGCGCGCAGTCGCGGTCAGCGCAGCGGAGGGCGGGCTTTCCCGGCAGTTCGGCGACTGGCGGGAACGGCTGCTTATTCTTTCGGCGCAGATCGAAAGTGCTCTCGATTTCTCCGACGAGGACGATGTTCCGGACCTGCCGGACAGTTTTCTGCCTGCCTATCGGCTGCTTGCTCAGGAATTGGACGTGGTGCTGGATAGACCGGGCCTTGAGCGGCTCAAGGATGGTATCCGCGTTGTGCTGGCCGGACCGCCAAATGCCGGAAAATCGACCCTGTTCAACGCGATACTGCAATCGGAGGCAGCCATCGTCTCTCCCATGGCAGGAACCACGCGCGACGTGATCGAGCGGCCGGTTGCGATCGCGGGCATTCCCTTCGTATTTGTCGACACGGCGGGCCTGCGCGACCATACGGCCGATGCCATCGAACAGATCGGCATGGACCGCGCGGCAGGCGAAGTTTTGCGGGCGGACATCGTACTCTGGTTGGGGCAGCAGGGCGACGGGCCGGAAGGGGCATGGGAAATCGAGACTCGGGCTGATGAAAGTGGGAGCGTGAAGGACGCGCCGCGCCATCGTTTGTCCGGCAAGACGGGCGAGGGGCTGGAAGGTCTTACCGAGGACCTTGCTCGAACCGCTTCTTCGATATTGCCCAAACCGGGGGCTGGAGCGGCCAACCAGCGGCAGAGAGAGCTTCTTGCAATCGCCCGGAGCGCCTTGGGCGATGCTCCACACCCCGATCTGCTCTTGGCAGCCGAGCAATTGCGCCAGGGGCGAAGCGCGTTCGATCGCATTCTCGGCAATACGGCGACCGAGGACGTGCTCGATACGCTTTTCGGACGGTTCTGCATCGGCAAATAGACGGCATTATGTAGCAAGCGCACCAATGCGTAGATGGTTATCCGCCTGTCTGGTGGCGGCTGTCATCGTATGGAGTGCCGTCTGGGTTGCACCGAAACTCGTAGTTTTCGGATTGCGCATTGTGAGCAATGCGGAACTTTCCCGCGCCATATCGGAAACAGAATCCACGAATGTAAGTTCGTTTCTCCATATCCTCGTAAATAACGTAACCGTGGAAGAATGTCGGACGTTTAAAAAGGCCGGTTGCGTTGCTGGGAGTGCCCTCCACGAGTTTCCATTCACCATCCACACTCTCAACACGCCGATTAATGACGGGACCCGCCGGAGCGAACGCGGTAGCCTCGTTTCGAATGGCGATTTCTCCGCTCGGGACGATACGCCCGTCACCTTTTACCGACGGGTCAAGCTTGTCAGGCAAATCGTGGAATTCATCGAGCATCACAACCCGATGCGATTGGCGCACAATTTGCGCGGGAGTGCTACCAATATTTCGATACCTGTATTCAACCGCCGTTACGTGCCCTCTTTCATTTTCTTCAGTCGGAGATTTCCCTACCTCAACAATCAAGTAGGGGCGTTGCGCGGTCTCGGTCAGTTCGTTCTGACGCACCATGGCTTTGGTGGCATCCCCAGTATCCTTCACGGCCTCTCGGGTAAGTTTAACTTGCCAAGCCAGAAAGAACGTGCCGATCCCAGTGACGACAAATGTGAGCAGCGCGGCGACTGCCATCGCTATGGAAGCATCCGCCATCGCCTCTTGGGCGACGATGTCCCGCGCATCGTAGGGGTTGTACTCTTGCCGTTCGGCCTGCTGCTTACCCTCTACGGCTTCATTTGGGCTGGCAGGCTGTTCGACCGGCGTAGAGACGCCGCCAGCCTCGTTAGCGCCGGGATTATCGTTCCGTGCGGCGCTCTGATTGCCGCCGTCGGCATTATCGCCTTGTTCGGCTAAAGGCGGACTTCCTGCACTCCGATTGCCGTTAGACATTGTACCAGAAACACCGCTGTAAATTTGCCCCGGCTGATCTTGTTCCTGATATTCGGCTCAGAGTCCATCACGCCGATGTCAGCCAGCTTCCCCGCCAGCTCGGCATAGGTCACATTCTGGCGCTTCAATTCGACTTTCAGGAGGGTCTTGACCCGATCCTCCCATTGCTTGTCCGCTACGTCTACCATGCAATCTCCTATGTGACGAATATCATCATAGGCGATGCGTTTGCCCTTTACAAGACACGTGATCGTCGCTATATACGATGCATAGGCAACGGATATAGTTACAATGGCACAGCACTTCCTCCTCTCGGCAAAAGCCCGCACTCTCTCGCTGGCAAAGGTCTTCCGCATGGGAGAGGATGCTGCATACGGTCTGTTCTGCGAAATGCGCTGGCCGGAAACCGATGGCGAGGCAGTTTGCCCGCGTTGCGGCTGTGCTGACAGCTACTTCCTGAAAACCCGCCGCAAGTACAAGTGCACCGCCTGCTATCACCAGTTCAGCGTCACCAGCGGCACGATCTTTGCTTCGCGCAAGCTGTCGTTCACCGATTTGCTGGCGGCTATCGTCCTGTTCGTGAACGGGGCCAAGGGCATGAGCGCATTGCAGGCAAGCCGCGATCTGGACGTGCAATACAAGACTGCTTTCGTCCTGTTCCACAAGCTGCGCGAAGCGATGGCCCAGGAATTTGGCGAAGTGAAGCTGAACGGCACTGTCGAGATCGATGGCGGCTATTTTGGCGGCTATGTGAAGCCGGAAAACCGCAAGGCCGACCGTAAGGACCGTCGCCTTGCCTACAACCGCTCTGGCAAGCGCCAGTGCGTTGTCATCATGCGCGAGCGTGGTGGGCGCTCCCTTCCTTTCGTGGTGGCAAATGAGGGTGATGCAGTCCCCTTCGTTCGTGACCACGTTGGCACGCTCGCCACCATCCATGCAGACGAAGGCACGGGCTGGGATGCGCTGCACGCTGGCTGGGATACGCACCGCGTCAATCACTCGGTCCAGTTCATGGACAAAGGCGTTTGCACCAATCAGGCGGAAAGCTATTTCAGCCGGCTGCGCCGCATGGAAATCGGAACCCATCACCATATCGCAGGTCAGTATCTCTACGCCTATGCTGGCGAAGCTGCATGGCGCGAAGATCACCGCCGCGTGGACAACGGTTCGCAGGCCATGGCGCTTACGGGCGCTGCGATGGAAGCGCCAGTTAGCCGCCAGTGGGCGGGATACTGGCAGCGCTAAAATAGCTGTTTTCGCCAGACCCCTTTGGGTTTCTTGTTATCTTTCACCCAATCGTAGAGACACTGAAACTCTTCGTATAGGGTGGTCGAACCCGTCCTCTGGCGTAGGGCATGAACAAAGGGCGCTGCCGCCGTCCAATATTTAATAACCGTCCCATGGCAAAATTTATAATAGAGGCTGTAATCCATAATCCCCATTTGTATTGAGGTGGAGATTAGTTCGAAATCATTCAGAACTAGCCGGATTGCCTCAGCTTCTTTTGATGATTCTTTACTTGGTTCAGCCCATTTTGCGAGGCCACCTGCCTTGTTCGCCAAGCGGATAAATTCTTTTTGAGCCCTCAGCATATCATCATCGATATTCGTCGCGGCCATATGGTCCATCGTGGCGCGCCGTCGTGCGACAATGCGACTTGAAACAACACCCCAAACGGCAATTGTTGACGCAAATACCGAAGCAATCAAAACGGCCCCCAGCGGGGTGCTGGGGGCCGTCGATTGCGTTATACTAACGAGAGGTGGCAATTTAGCTCAGACCACCCCAGCTATCAAAACGTACGTGCATTGCGTCTCTCCTTTCTTAGTTGGAACCCTAACCGATCGTTGCTTAACAAACGGTGCAACTCGCAGGCAGGTTCCCTTCAGCTTGGCATCGCATTTGATTGCGTTTAGCAGCGTCGCTGATGGCGTCTGACAATTAATCTAGTGTTTGTTGGCGTTATCTTCAACGCTAATGTTGCTACGGCGCAGCTATATGATGGCTATGCCGACACTGTGCAACGCACTATGTGATAACGGTGACACAATGCATAATATAGCCGCCTACATTGCCAGCGCAACCTTCCTGCTGCTGCTAGTGGGACGGCCCGTACCACACCCTCACTGCGGCGCTATAGACCACCGCGCCGGATATACGGACGCATCCCGCACAATCGCCCCGTCAGTGCGCCTGCTAAGGCTGCCGTGGATATTCACACCCAGCTTAGCAACCGTATCACGGCAATAGGGCTCGCCACGCTTCTCTAGGATGCGTTCGGAGATCTGCCTGGTGGTTAACGCCTTTCCGCTCTCTCGCAGGATTGTAACGGCCTCTCTAGTGCCGGAGCCTCGCACCGTTCCCGCCTTACTGCGTTTGATCGTCCGCTTCGTGGCGATCTTGGCAATATCGTAGCTTGGCCGAAACATTCGTATCACCGCGTCTATGTGCGCCAGTTCCAATTCGAGCCTTGTGATCTGGTATCGGCGGGCTTGAATTTCCCCATCTATGCGGGCGCGCTTATCGACAAGGGCGCTGATTACGTGTGTCTCTGCCATCGCCTGCGATACATAGGGGATTGCGGGCAGTTATACCTATAATTCATTTGGTGCGCTTGCTACATAATGCCGCAAATAGATGTTTCACGTGAAACACGGGTGTCGAAGGCCGTTTTGGTCCCTATAACAGTCGCATGAGCGGAAACTACGATATCGTCGTCGTTGGCGGGGGTCACGCGGGGGTCGAGGCAGTCTGTGCAGCGGCCCGAACAGGTGTGCGCACGGCGCTGATTACCTTCGACGCCTCCACTGTGGGCGCGATGAGCTGCAATCCCGCCATCGGTGGCCTCGGCAAGGGGCACCTCGTTCGCGAAGTGGATGCTTTCGACGGTGTCATTGCGCGGGCGGCCGATGCGGCTGCGATTCATTACCGGATGCTCAACCGATCCAAGGGTAGCGCGGTGTGGGGTCCGCGCGTCCAGGCCGACAGGACACTGTTCCGAAGGGCGGTCCAGGACATCGTGGCTCGGCAGGACAACCTGACCATTGTCGAAGGCGAGGTATCCGCGCTGCAGTTGGAGGGCGAATGCCTCTCCGGCGTGATCCTCGGGGATGGCACCCGGATCGATGCGCGCGCGGTAGTCCTCTGCACCGGTACCTTCCTTGGCGGAAAGCTGTTCCGCGGCGAAGAGATCCTGATAGGTGGACGGATCGGTGAAGCGTCGGCGACTCGCCTCGCGCAACAGGTCCGCGATTTCGGTTTGCCGATGGCGAGGCTGAAAACCGGAACGCCGCCACGGCTCGACGGCAGGACAATCGATTGGGCGAGCCTTCCCGAACAGCCGTCGGACGGGGAAGGGTGGACCCTGTCCGATCTTTCGGAGAGACGCGTAAACCCCGAAGTCTTCTGCGCGATCACGCGTACGAATGCGCGGAGCCACGAAATCATCCGGCAAAACCTTGACCGATCGCCCCTGTTTTCCGGCGCAATCGATGCACAGGGCCCGCGCTATTGCCCCTCTATCGAGGACAAGATCCACCGGTTTGCAGATCGGGACGGTCATCAGGTCTTCCTGGAGCCTGAAGGGCTAGATACCCCGATGGTCTATCCAAATGGGATAAGCACTTCGCTGCCGGTCGATGTGCAGCTCGACATGCTCCGCAGCATGGACGGGCTAGCCAACGTGACCATGGCCGTGCCGGGATATGCGGTCGAGTATGATCATATCGATCCCCGGGCCCTGACACGCGGCCTAATGGCGCAGAATGTTCCTGGTCTTTACTGTGCGGGACAGATCAACGGGACGACCGGATACGAAGAGGCCGCGGCACAGGGGCTGGTTGCCGGACTTTCCGCAGCTTCTGCCATTCGCGGATCGGAAGCGCCTCGGCTCGACCGGTCGAACAGCTACATCGCGGTGATGGTCGATGATCTGACCCTTCACGGCGTGAGCGAGCCCTACCGGATGCTGACCTCCCGCGCGGAGTACCGACTTCGGCTCAGGGCAAACAACTCGGCCACCCGGTTGACGCCCGTGGCGCTTGCGGCGGGGTGCGTCGGTGCGGAACGGCGCGAATGGTTCACGAAGCGCGAAGGGGAGCGGGCGAAAATCGATGCCGTACTTGCCCGGAACTTGTCATCCCGCGAGCTCTTGAGCGCCGGCGCCGACATCCGGGATGATGGAACCAAGAAAACGGGCAGGGAATGGCTGCGGTTTCCTTCCGTCGGACTACAGCACGTTTCACGTGGAACATTCGAACTTTCGGACGCCGACGCCGGACTCGCGCAGGAGATCGTCGAGGATGCTGCTTACGCCCCCTATCTAGAGCGACAGGATGCGGAACTGCGTGACCTCCGTGCGAGCGAAAACGTCCCGCTGCCACCCGATTTTGCTTATCGTGACGTGCCCGGCCTTTCGAACGAGATGGTCGAGAAACTGACGCAGGCCCGCCCCGATACCTTGTCGGCTGCGAGCCGGGTTCGGGGCGTAACGCCTGCTGCCCTGGCGGTTCTGATGGTGCATGCGAAGCGCTTGGCGAAGGAAGTAGCGTGACCGAGGAAGACGCACGGGCCTTCGTCCTCTCGCGAATGTCATCGTCCCGTCTTGCGATGCTGGACGACCTGATTGTCTTGCTGCGAAAAGAGAACGAACTTCAGAACCTCGTCTCGCGTCCATCCATGGACGAGGTCTGGTCTCGCCACATTGCCGACAGTGGGCAGCTGGTCGATCACGTTTCACGTGAAACGGGCGACTGGGTGGATCTGGGGGCCGGGGCCGGGTTTCCCGGTCTCGTTCTCGCCATCATGCGGCCCAATGCGACGCTCCATCTGGTTGAATCGCGCAAGCGTCGGGTCGCCTGGCTGAAGAACGCTGCGGCTGTTCTTGGGCTGACAAATTGCGTGGTTCACGGTTGCCGCCTGGAATCTCTTCCGCCGTTTCCGGCCGACCTGATTACCGCCCGGGCATTCGCGCCACTGCCGAAACTGCTCGACCTTGCAGGAATGTTTTCCACCGCGCGAACAGATTGGGTCTTGCCCAAAGGGCGGTCTGCAGCGCAAGAATTGCTGGGCCTTCCCAAAAAGGCGCGAAGCATGTTTCACGTGGAACGCTCCGCTACCGATGATGAAGCAGCCATTCTCGTCGGGAAAGGAAGGGTGAAGGCGGGAGCACGCACATGATTACCATTGCCATTGCCAACCAGAAAGGCGGTGTCGGGAAAACGACGACCGCCATCAATATTGCCACTGCAATGGCGGCCACCGGCTGGCGAACCCTCCTGATCGATCTGGATCCGCAGGGGAATGCGTCGACGGGCATGGGAGTTGCTGGAGAAGATCGTGTCCACTCCAGCTACGAATTGCTCGTCGAACAAGCGCCGCTTTCCGAGTGCATCCAGCCGAGCACTATTCCCGGATTGGACGTCGTCCCTGCAACCGTCGATCTGAGCGGGGCAGAGGTCGAACTCGTTTCGGTCACAGACAGGACGGACCGGCTCAGTGCGGCGCTGGCCGATCATACCGATCATGACATCTGCTTTATCGACTGCCCGCCATCTCTGGGTCTCCTGACCCTGAACGCCCTTGGTGCGGCGAATACACTCCTGATTCCCCTGCAATGCGAATTTTTCGCGCTCGAGGGGTTGAGCCAGCTCTTGCAAACGGTCGAGCGGGTGCAGCAACGTTTCAATCCCGATCTTGGGATCATTGGGGTAGCGCTGACCATGTTCGATCGCCGCAATCGCCTGACCGACCAGGTGGCGGACGACGTTCGGGAAGTCCTCGGGAAGCTCGTGTTCAAAACCGTCATACCGCGAAATGTCCGGCTGTCCGAGGCTCCAAGCCATGGCTTGCCGGCACTGGTCTATGATCACTCCTGTGCGGGCAGCAAGGCGTATATGGGCTTGGCGAGAGAACTCATCGGGCGGCTCCCTGAAGAGAGGAAGGCAGCATGAGCAACTCGGACGATCCCATCTATCTGTCGCCCGTGCCGCGCAGCCCCGCTGACCGCAAGAAGAAGCTGGGAAAGGGTCTCGGTGCGCTTCTTGGCGAAACGCGGCGAGAAGAGCCGCTTGTCACCAGCGATCGCGAGCAGCGAGCTGCGGGGGAAGGCGATGTTCCACGTGAAACATCGCCGCGCGGGGGGCTGTCGTCCATTCCGGTCGCTTCCATCGAGCCGCTTCCGGGGCAACCGCGAACGCATTTCGACGAACAGGCCTTGGCCGAGCTTGCTGCCTCGATTGCGCAGCGCGGGGTCATCCAGCCCATCATCGTTCGCCCGATTGCCGGTGGCCGGTACCAGCTTGTCGCGGGTGAGCGCCGCTGGCGTGCGACGCAAAAGGCCCGGCTGCATGAAATTCCCGCCATCGTCCGCGATCTGGACAAGCGTGAGATCATGGCCCTGGCCCTGATCGAGAACCTCCAGCGCGTCGACCTTAATCCGATCGAGGAAGCGCGCGCTTACAAGAAGCTCGCCGACGAAGAGGGACTGAGCCAGAACGATATCGCGACCATGGTCGACAAGTCGCGCAGCCATGTGGCGAACCTCCAGCGCCTCCTGTCCCTGCCGGAAGACGTGATCGGCCTTGTCGAGGAAGCCAAGCTTTCCATGGGCCATGCGCGTGCGCTGATTGGCCATGACGATGCGGTAACCCTGGCGCAGACGGCGGTCCGTAAATCACTGTCCGTTCGAGAAGTGGAGCAACTGGCCAAGGGGGAGGGCGGAGCTCCCGCGAAACCCGGAAAGGCAAACGTGCCGTCGCGCGATCCCGTGAAGGACGCCGATATCGCCGCTGTCCAACGGCATCTGGAAGAGTTCCTCGGACTCTCGGTACGTATCAAAACGGACACCGACCCCCGCACGGGCATGGTCACGATCCGATACAAAACGCTCGATCAGCTGGATCTGATATGCCAGCGCCTGACGGGCGGGGACATCTAACTCACTAAATTCCAGACAAACCGCGTGAAATCGTTAACGCAAGACCGTTCACGCGTTAACCACGTCCGCAAATAAAACCCTTACTCGGTAGTCCTACCTAGAGGCCACGGACGGAATGAGACCCGTCCGGCGGGGTCGGTCGCTGGTTGTCCCCGCACTGGGACAACTGAAGACCAAATCAAAAAAGGGACTATCTCTCATGAAAATGTTTTTCCGCGGTGCGGCCAGCACTGCAATCGCCGCTGTCGCTTTCGCTGCCATGCCTGCCATGGCGCAGACCGCAGGCGATCCGAACGCAAACCAGGCCGACGCCGATGCGCGCGCCGAAATTCTTGCTGGCCTGACGCTCACCAACGTCGCTGGCACCTCGCTGGACTTCGGTTCGATCATCGTTCTGGGTGCCGGCACCGTGACCGTACCGTCCGACGGTAGCGCAGCCACCTGCCCCGCCGCTTCGTTCGTTTGCGCCGGTGCTACCGATGTCGCCGAATTCGAAGTGACCGGTTCGGACGGCAAGGCTGTCAGCATCACGCTGCCCGACGCCGCTGCCACGGTTGGCGAACTGGAATATGATGACGGTGTGAACCCCGTCCACACGATCGACATCACCGAATTCGAAACCAATGCGAAGCTCGATTCGGCGACGCCGGTCCTCGACCCGGTCAGCGGTCTCCCGGCTGTCGACCCGATTTCCGGCGACCCGCTGTTCGTGCAGTATGACGGCGTCCTGCTCACCGGCGGTACGGCCACCTTCCCGGTCGGCGGTTCGATCGCCCTGGCAGCTGGCCAGGAGCCGGGCCTTTACGAGCACACCTTCACTGTCGAAGTGAACTACAACTAATCGATCTCTGATCGAATTCGGGGGCCGTGCGCTGGAAAGCGCGCGGCCTCTTTGCGTTGGTCATCCAGGAATTCCGTCTTTTCATAATATGTTGCCAACCCGCACCGCCGCCTCTTAGCGGGCTGTTAACCCTCTTCGCATAGATTTTGGATCGAACCAGCCGGCGCCGCGGGGGCGCTGGCGCAAGGAGTCCTCATCCGATGCTGAAGCATATCGCCCGTCACGCAACCCGGCTCGCCACTGCGACTTTGCTTGCGGGAGCCGCGATGGTCCCGACGGCCGCGCAGGCGCAGGGAGATCTGCTGGTCGCCCCGACTCGCGTAATCCTGGACGGTCGCCGCGGGGCACAGGTCGTCCTGAGCAATATCGGCAGCGAGGAAGCGACGTACCGAATCGGTCTCGTTCTCCGGCGCATGGGGCCCGATGGAAACCTGGTCGAAGTTTCGAACGAGGAGGCCAATGCCCTGGAGCAGGCCGCCTTGTCGATGGTTCGCTACGCACCCCGCCGCATCAAGCTGCCGCCCGGGCAGCCGCAGTCGGTACGCATCGCCGCACGCCCGGCAACGGATCTCCCGGATGGCGAATATCGCGTGCATCTCTCGTTCAAGGCTATTCCGAAGCCGCGCCCTGCCGTGTCGGACGGCGCGCCGGCGGAGGGTCTGTCGGTCAAGCTGATCCCCATCTACGGCGTGACCATTCCGCTGATCGTGCGTCATGGCCAGGTCGAGGCGCAGGCCGCATTACAGGATCTTCGCGTGCTGCAGACCGGCGACGGGCGCCCGGTCCTTACCTTCGCCATCGACCGGTCGGGCGATGCATCGACCTTCGGCGATCTGGTGGCCGTCCCGGCCCGGGGCGAGCCGATGTTCCTCGCCCGCGGGGTTGCCGTCTACACGGAACTTGACCGGCGCCTGGTGACCGTCGTGCTCGACGAGGAGCAGGCCGCAGCCCTGCGCGGCCCGGTTCGTCTCGAATATCGTGAACCGCCGGAGCGCGGTGGCGATGTGATTGCGTCGATCGAAGCGGATCTGGGCTGAGAAAGCTCCTGACGCGGGGCGGAGCCTTCGCAAGGTCTGAAATTCGATGTCGGTCCGCTCCTTCTTCCGGAAATCAGGCGCCGTCGCGGCTATCGCGGCGGCGCTTTCCGGCGTTATGGCGTCACCGGCATCAGCGCAGGACGGAAATGGCGCTTTCGCGGTAAGCGAAGACGACTTCCTGATGCTGCAGATGCGGGTCGGCAGTTATGCGATGCCGCTGGATATCCGCGGATATCAATTCAACGACGGCGACGACGTCTGCCTCGATCTGGCCGACGTCATTCAGTCTCTCGATCTTCCCGTGCGACTCGACAAGAAGTCGCGCCGCGCAACCGGCTGGCTGTTCTCGGAAGACCAATCCTTCGCACTCGACCGCGAAGCCGGTACGGTACAAAACGTGAACAATGGTCAAGCGCCCGTGGCTGGCGACATCATCGATACGCCGGAGGGGTGGTGTGTCGAGGTGCAGGCCCTGTCGCGCTGGTTCGGCGTAACCTTCCGGCCGGACATCTACAATTCCATCGTGTCGCTCGAAAGCGACCGGAAACTGCCGTTTCTGGAAGCGATCGAGCGCAGAAGTCGCGCGGCGCGACTTCGTCCGCGAAAGGCCAGCTTCGACCTGTCGGAATACCCCCGTGCCGATGCCGATTACCGTGTGTGGCGCACGCCATCGGTCGACGTTGTTGCGCGTACCGATGTGCGTCACGCAAAGGGAGGGGGCACGAATGCCAATGGCCGCTACGAGCTGTTCGCCTCCGGAGAGGCTCTTGGTGCCAGTATCGAGGCGCGAGTAGCCTCGGACAACAATTTCGTGCCCAATACGGTGCGCGTACGGGCCTTTCGGCAGGATCCGGATGCCAATCTTCTTGGACCCCTCAAGGCGACGCAGGTGATTGCCGGCGACGTGACAGGCGAGCAGGGTCGTCTGACGGCGTTCGGGGGGATCGGGCGGGGGCTGTATGTGTCCAACCAGCCCCTGGGGCGTTCCAACCTCTTCTCCACCACGGTTCTGCGCGGGACGTTGCCGGTGGGCTGGGACGCCGAGCTCTACCGCAACGGGCAGCTGATCGCTTTCCAGGCAGAGGCGCGGGACGGACGTTACGAATTCGAAGATGTGGAACTTTATTACGGACGTAACGAGTTCGAGATCGTGCTCTACGGCCCACAAGGGCAGGAAAAACGCGAACGCGTATCCCAGCCGGTCGGTTACAATACTATCGAACCGGGCAAGACCTATTACTGGGCCCACGCCTTGCAGGATAACAAGAGCCTGATCGAGATCGGCTCCGTTCCAGAAATCGCGGGCCAGCAGCGCGGACCGTGGCGTCTTGGCGTCGGGTTCGAGCATGGCATCGACCAGCAGACCAGCGTTTCCGGAGGCTTCCACAGTGTGTTCCTGCGAGGACGGCGTAAAAACTTCGCCGAAGCGACCCTGACCCGCACCCAGGGGGCGTGGCAGGTGGAGGCGACGGGAGCAGCCGATGAAGACGGCGCATTTGCCACGCGGCTTGCTGCGGCCGGCCGGGTCGGGCGATTCAACCTCGGGACCGATGTCCTCTGGATAAACGGCGGATATGAAAGCGAATTCGTGGCGCCGGGCACGGCCCACCAGGTCAGCCTGCGAGCCGATACGTCGCTGCGGCTTGGCAGGCTCACCCTGCCATTGCAGGCTTCGGTCGCCCGCACAACGTTGCGGGATGGGCGGTCTGCGACCCAGTTCAGCGGGTCAACATCCTTTAATATCAAGGGGTTGAATGTAACAAGCCAGCTTGCGCACCGCGTGGTAGAGCAATCGCTGGAGGAGGGCATCGATACCGATACCGAATTGAAGGTCCTCGCCAATGCGCGCGTGTTCGGCCTGCGGGTACGCGGCACGGCGGAAATCGGCCTGGCGGGCGAAGATCCGGGTCTGCGGTCCGTCCGCCTGTCCACGCGCAAGCGCCTGACCGAGCGTTCGGACCTGTCGGTCAATGCGGACTACCTGCCGCGGAGCGAAACGGGCTTCTTCAATCTTGGCTACACGCATCTTTTCGACAAGTTCGCGCTGTCGGCCAATGCCTCCTACAGCACGGCGGGTACGATCGGTGCCGGCCTGTCGCTAGCCTTCTCGCTGGGCCCCGACCCGGCCAATGGCGGGGTACGTGTCACCAACGAGCGGATCGCCCGCCGCGGGCAGGCCGTGGTTAAGGTGTTCCTCGACGAGAACGGTAACGGGATCCGGGACGGTGATGAACCGCTGCTGCCCGATGTCGATGCCGCTGCAGGGATGCGTATCAGCCAGGTGCCGACTAACGAAGACGGGCGCACGGTGATCGACGGTCTTACGCCATACAAGCCCGTCCTCGTCCGACTGGACGAAGGGTCCCTTGGCGATCCTTACCTGACGCCCGCCTCCACCGGCATGGTCATCGTCCCGCGACCGGGCGTACCGCTGGAAGTCGAGCTGCCGGTCGGCCGCTCCGGCGAGGTCGAGGGGCTGCTGTTATCGACCAGCGGTTACGAAATGCAGGGCGTACAACTGGAACTGGTCGATGCGCGCGGGGCGGTGATCGCAGAGACGATCAGCGAGTTCGACGGGTTCTTCCTGTTCGACGGCGTTCCCTACGGCACCTACCGGCTCCGTATTGCGCCGGGCATGGCCCGCCGCCTGGAGGTCAAGAGCGTGCTGGAAACAGGCGTCACCGTCGGCAAGCCCGACGAGATCACGCGCCTCGGGACGATAAAGCTGGAAGCGGGGCTGCCGACCACGATCGCCGGTGGCGAAATCGCGGAGGAGGCGGCACCCGGTTCCTGATCCGGAGACAGCGCCGGGGTCTTACTTGCCCTTGCGGTACTTCACTTGGCGGACCGGCTTCTGTTTGATGTACTGGACCGGGCGGTGCACCGGCTGATGCTCGACCACGGTCTCGTATTCGTAGTGCTCCACCGGGACATCGACCCATTCTTCGGTCACGATTTCACGGACGACCGGCCGCTCGAGCTGGTGCGTGGTGACGTAGGCGACGCCCGGCATGTAGGTGTAGCCGTAGCCATAGGCCTGATGTCCGTAATACTGGCCGTAGCCTGCCTGTCCGTATCCGCCGCGCTCCCAGTTTTCGAGATATGCCTTGCACTCGCGCAGATAAGGGTTGCCGCGTACCGCCGACCCGATCGCCGATCCGATAGCGGCACCGGCGATCCCGCCAAGGCCTGCGCCCAGCAGCGTTCCGCCCAGGCGTTCGCCGTCGGCCACGCGATTACCGATGATGCCGCCGGCAATCGCGCCGAGCAGGCCACCGCCTGCAGCACCCCGTTCCTTGCGGACACGCAGTTCGTCCTCGCACGCATCGAGCCATCCGGTGCGGTCGAAAGCCATTTCGGACGGGAGGGGCGGGCCGCCATGGACCTGCTGTGCGGTATGATGCGGTGCGGCATGATGCTGGGCGGGGTAGGTATTTACGGGATTGGCCGGCGCACGGTGAACAGGCGCCTGCGGACCGGAATGATGCGCCACCGGATAGTCAGGCGCAGCCGGATAGGCATGACCCGGCTGGTGGATCACCTCGACCTCGGGCGCGCCGTGATAGCCGGTGGGCGCCTCGATCTCGACCTCGCGCTCGTAAACCTCGGTTAAGGCTGGCGGTGCGACACGTGCCGGGACGGACTGGACGACCGGCTCGCTCGTGAAGATCGGCTGCACTTCGCCGGCGGGCAGGGGCTGTGCGAATTCGTACGTGTCCTGCTCGTAGCTCATTTCCTGCGCGGCGAGGGCCGGCGTTGTGGCGGCAACGGCGACCATGGCGGTCGATGCGACGAAGCTGTGGCGGATTTTCATGTTCCAGTTCCCCTTGGACAGCGGCGATACTTGATCCCGATACCGGGGGCACGCCTGTCGTTAAGGGAAAATCTACCATCGTGTTCCCCGGAGTCAGGGGGATGCACGGCCCGTGTCCCGTTTCGGGGCGGAAACGGGGCGAAGACGTCAGGGCGTTTTTTCGGCGTCAGATATGCGGAGCGATCCGCTCGGCCAAAGCCTCCAGCCCGCGCGCATCGGCGTCTTCGAAACGGGCATCCTCCGGACTATCGCAATCGATGACCGCGATTACCTTGCCGTCACGAATAACCGGCACGACCACTTCCGAACGCGTGACGGCATCGCAGGCGATGTGTCCGGGAAAGGCATGGACATCTGGCACAAGCTGGGTCTCGCCCGTCGCGGCTGCCGCGCCGCATACGCCTTGGCCGACCGGAATCCGGATACAGGCCGGCCTGCCCACGAACGGCCCCAGTACGAGTTCGCCGTCCACCATGCGGTAGAAACCCGCCCAGTTCATGCGCGGAATGAACTCCCACAGCAGCGCTGCAAGGTTGGCCATGTTGGCGACCGCGTCGCTTTCCCCTTCGATCAGGGCAGAGGCAGCTTCGCCAAGCTGGCGATAGCGTTCTTCGGGGCTGGAACCCGTATCGGGTGCAAAATCGTACATGGCGCGTCCCTTAGCCCACGCGCGCCGCGAATGGCGAGGACCATGTGCCCCATTGCGGGAAAGGGCGGCTATGCCTAACGCTGACGCCATGAGCACTCGTCGCAAGATCCTCCTCGCCATCCTTGGGATCCTCCTCCTCGTCGGGGTGGTCCTGTTCTTCCTCCTGCGCGGCAATACGGCCGATCTTTCGGTCGACGCCGTGGCCGGGACCGACCCAGAACTGACCGAGCCCGATGGCGGATTGCTGCCGACCGTTGCGATTGCAGAGCCGGTGGGCTGGCAGGATGGCGAATTGCCGGATGCGGCCGAGGGACTGGTCGTGCAGCGTTTCGCCGACGGGCTCGATCACCCCCGCATCCTGTACGCGCTGCCCAATGGCGATATTCTGGTAACGCTGACCCGGGCTCCGGCGAAGGAAGGCAGCGGCGGTTTCATGAGCTGGATATCCAACCTTTTGATGAGCCGCGCCGGTGCTACCGGCGAATCGGCGAACCAGGTCGTCCTGATGCGCGATACGGATGCCGATGGCGCCGCGGACGTGCGGCAGGTCATTGCGGACGATCTCGATTCCCCGTCCGGCATGGCGTGGAACGACGGTAAGCTCTACGTCGCCAATCACGATGCGCTGCTCGCCTTCGATTACGAACTGGGCGAAAGCGCAGTCTCCGGCAATCCGCGCAAGTTGATGGACCTGCCGCCGGGCGGCGGTCACTGGATGCGCAATATCGAACTCAACCCCGAAGGAACGAAGCTGTACGTCGCGGTCGGTTCCGTCAGCAATGTCGGCGAGAAGGGCATGGAGGTCGAGGAAGGCCGCGCCATGATCTGGGAATACGACATCGAATCCGGCAGCCAGCGGCAATTTGCGGTCGGCCTGCGCAATCCCAACGGCCTCGACTGGAACCCGATGTCGGGCGAATTGTGGACCACCGTGAACGAGCGCGACATGCTGGGCGGCGACCTGGTACCCGACTACCTGACCAATGTCCCGGTCGGCGCGCAGTACGGCTGGCCGTGGGTCTACTGGAAGAGCAATATCGACGAACGGGTAGAGGCCCCGATGCCCGCCTACCTGACCGAATATGCCCGCCGCCCGGAATATGCGATGGGACCCCACGTCGCTGCGCTGGGCCTTGTGTTCAGCGCGGAAGGCAACCGTATGGGTGAGGCGTTCGGCCGGGGCGCTTTCATCGCGCGGCACGGCTCTTGGAACCGCAAGCCGCCATCGGGCTACGACGTGGTCTATGTGGCTTTCGACGAGCGGGGCAACCCGCAGGGCAAGCCGCAACCCGTCCTGACCGGTTTCCTGAACGACGATGGCACGACCAAGGGCCGCCCGACCTGGGTCGAATGGGCGCAGGACGGTTCGCTGCTGGTCACGGACGATACCGCCGGCATCGTATGGCGCGTCATCGCCCCCGGCGCCGCACCTGCCGCCGCGATCGAGCGCCAGCAGCGCGGATCGCTGAGACCGCAGCGCGAACTGACCGGCGATCCGGCCGCCAGCTTCTCAGAGGAATTCGCACGCGAGGTTTCCCCGCTCGGGAACTGAGCCTCCGCGATGCGCGCGTGACCGGCCGATCAGGTGCCGGTCAGCGCGTCCGCGTCGAGCGTATAGAGCAGGTCCGCCCCGGCGGTAGCCGCGGCCTTCAGGCCTGCAGCCTCGGGCACGATGTGGTCGAGAAAATAGCGGGTGGTCACAGGCTTGCTCTTGGCGAGTGCCGGGGCTTCGCCGCTCTCGACCGCGCTAGCCTGCTGCATCAACTGCCACGCCGTCACGGCGATGGCTGCCATTTCAGTGAACGGCACGCTTCCGGCAAGCCGGTCGTCGAGACTGGCATCCTCGCGCATCCAGCGGGCAATCGCTGCACAGTCGCCGGCAAGAGCGAACAGGGCCGGCTCGTCCGCTGCGTCGCGGGCGATGTCCTCGAACAGCGAGATCAGCGCCTCGCCATCGGCAAGGCCCAGCTTCCGCGTCACGAGGTCGGCGGCCTGAATGCCGTTGGTGCCTTCGTAGATCGGTGCGATCCGTGCATCGCGGTAATGCTGGGCGGCACCGGTTTCCTCGACGAAGCCCATGCCGCCATGGATCTGCACGCCGATGCTGGCGACATCGACACCGGTATCGGTCGCCCACGCCTTCAGCATCGGTACCAGCACTTCGGCTCGCATCTTTGCGGCTTCATCGCCCAGCGTACCGCGATCGACCTGCCCTGCCGTGTAATAGAGCAGGGCACGCATGCCTTCGGTCAGTGCCTTCATGCGCAGCAGCATGCGGCGCACATCGGGATGTTCCAGGATGGCGACGGGCGACTTGTCCGGCGAACCGGCGCGGGCGGACTGGATACGCTCGCGGGCATAACCCATCGCCTGCTGCGTCGCGCGCTCACCCACCTGCACGCCCTGCGCGCCTACATTGATGCGCGCATTGTTCATCATCGTGAACATGGCGGCCAGACCGCGGTTTTCGTCGCCGACCATCTCGCCGATACATTCGTCGTTGTCACCGTAGCTCATCACGCAGGTGGGCGATGCGTTGATGCCCAGCTTGTGCTCCAGGCTGACGGGGCGCAGATCGTTGCGGGCGCCCAGCGAACCATCGGCGTTCACGTGATATTTCGGCACGACGAACAGGGAAATGCCGCGGCTGCCTTCGGGCGCTCCGGGTGTGCGGGCAAGGACGAGGTGGATGATGTTCTCCGCCAGTTCGTGATCGCCCCAGGTGATGTAGATCTTCTGCCCCTTGATCGACCATTTGCCCGCATGTTCGCCCTCTCCGATGGGGGTGGCGGTCGCACGAAGGGCACCGACATCGCTGCCCGCCTGCGGCTCCGTCAGGTTCATCGTGCCGGACCATTTACCGCTCACGAGATCGGGCAGGTACATCGCCTTCTGCGCATCGCTGCCATGGTGCTCCAGCGCCTCGATCGCGCCGACCGACAGCATGGGCAGGAGGTTGAAGGCGAAATTCGCGGCGCCGAGATTTTCCAGCACGTTGCAGGCTAGGGTGAAGGGCAGGCCCTGTCCGCCGTGGTCGACCGGTCCCGCGATCGCGTTCCAGCCCTGCTCGACATAGGCCTTGTACGCGGCCTCGAAGCCGTCCGGCAGGCGAACGACGCCGTTTTCCAGCTTCGCACCTTCGAGGTCGCCTATGCGGTTGAGCGGCGCCCATTCCCCGGCTGCGAATTCCCCGATGCCACCTACGATCGCCTCGACCATGTCGGCCTCGGCAGCGGCGAAGCGTTCGTGCTGTGCCAGTTCGCCGATACCGGCATTGACCTTGATGGCGAGCAATTGGTCCTGGGTGGGGGCGGTATAGGGGATCACGCGTCTTTCCTCATGTCCGAAAAGGCTTGGATTGTTGCGGGCGCGAATATAGCGCACAGGCATGAACGGCAAGAACGCTACGGAACGGCTGGCGGCCGAAAGCGACGGAATCGCCCGTGCTGCAAGCTTGCTGCGCGCCGGGCGCATCGTCGCCGTGCCGACGGAGACGGTCTATGGCCTCGCTGCAAGGGCGGATGATGCCGAGGCGGTCGCCCGTGTGTTCGAGGCGAAAGGCCGCCCCTCGTTCAATCCGCTGATTGTCCATGTCCCCGATATGGCCATGGCAGAGGCTCTTGCCGACTTGGACGAAAGGGCACGTCGGCTGGCCAGCACTTTCTGGCCCGGACCGCTCACGCTGGTCGTGCCCGTCCGGGACGGCGCACCCCTCGCCCAGGCAGTAACCGCGGGCCTGCCGACGGTGGCCTTGCGCTGCCCGGCGCATCCGGTGATGCGGCAAGTGCTGGAAGCGACGGGTCATGCGCTGGCAGCCCCGTCCGCCAACAGGAGCGAGACGGTCAGCCCGACCTGCGCGCGCCATGTCCTGTCCACGCTCGATGGCCGGATCGACGGAATTCTCGATGGCGGGGAAAGCAGGCAGGGCCTGGAGTCCACGATCGTGGCGCTGGAGCCGTCAGGTGGCTGGTCCATGCTGCGACCCGGCCCGGTGACAGCGGACGAGGTCGCTGCAGTTCTCGGAAGTCCGCCAGAGAATGCAGGGAACGGGATCAGGGCTCCGGGACAGCTCGCCAGGCATTATGCCCCGGGGAAACCTGTCCGGCTGAACGCTGCGGAGGCAAAAGAAGACGAGTTCCTGTTGGGCTTCGGCGAGACGGCAGGGGACTGGTCGCTTTCGCCCACCGGCGATCTGGCAGAGGCGGCAGCGCGGCTTTACGCGGGACTGCACCGCGCCGCCGAGGCGCCGCATGCGCGCATCGCCGTGGCACCGGTCCCTGACGCAGGCTTGGGCGCCGCGATCAATGACCGGCTGCGCCGCGCCTCTGCCTGAGAACAGGGCCTAGCGGGTGGGTTCAACGGGGACCGAGGGTAGCACGCGTTCGATCTCGCCGTAGGTCTCGCGTGCATCCTCGCAAGCGTCCGCATCGCCTCGCTCGCAGTCTTCCCGCTCCTCCTCGTACCGGCGCTCCAGCTTGGCCAGTTCGGCTTCCCTGCGGCGGATTTCGCGCCCGCGCTTCTCATCGGCTTCCGACTGGCTGGTGGTGGCGAGATCGACGGCACGGCTGGCCGCCTTCACGGGCAGGGTCGCCACGTCGAGCGCAGCCTTCGCCAGGCAGCCCTGAAGTATAAATGCGAGCGGGAGGAGAAGGACGGCCCTCGGCATGATGGATCTCCGTGGCGGCAGGAAAAGCCTGCCTGCCTGCCCGAGGCTTACCCCATGATGACCGGCAGGTCACCACGGGGAAAATATCCGCCGGACGGACAATTACTCCGCTGCGGCGTCGGCCTCTGCGCGGGCCGCATCGGCTTCCGCGCGCGCAGCAACCGCTTCCGCCCTCGCGGCACGTGCTTCGGCACGGGCCGCGCGCAGGGCGGGGCTGGCGGTTTCGTCGGACGCCGCACCCGCCGTCTCCGTTGCCGCTGCGGGGGTTTCCGGCTCCGCGGGAGCGGCTGGCGCTTCGGGCGCAGCGGACTCTGCACTCTCGTCTTCAGCGGAAGGGGAGGCCTCGGTCGTACCGCCCTTGCAGCGCAGCTTGCCCGAACCCATCGAACTGACTTCGCACGTCGCATTGCCGTTCACATTGACCGTGCCCGATCCCATGATCGTCGCCTCGACAGAGCCGTCGGACGCGAATTCCGCATCGCCGGAACCGGCAATCGTCACTTCTGCTGCCTCAGCGCGCAGCCCGGCCATGTTCGCCTTGCCCGATCCGGCAATCGTCAGCTCCAGCATTTCGGTCGTACCCGATGCCTCCAGCGTGCCCGATCCCGCGATCGTGACTTCCAGCATGTCGGTCGACACACGGCCCAGGCGCGCAGTGCCGGACCCGGCGAGCGTCGCCTCGGCCGCGTCCGTCATTCCGGGCACTTCGATCGTGCCACTGCCTGCCAGCGTCAGGTTGTCGGGCAGGGGCATGGTGACCCGGATGGTCGCCTTTCCTTCGTCCCAGCCATTCTTTTCCCGGCTGATGGCGAGCGAATCGTCGCTGCGGGAAAAGCGGACGGCATCGACCGCCTGCTCGTCGCCCTCGACCGTGATGTCGAGCGATTCGCCCTCGGTCACGATGACGGTGTCGGGACCGGCCAGAACGATCCCGGTCGGGGGATCGCCGCCCATGTCGAGTTCGGCCAGCGGCACCCCGTCGTCATCTCCGATGGAAATATCGAGGCCGTCGCATCCGGCACTGGCGGAGGCGGCGATGATCGCTGCAACCGGGGCGAGCTTTTTCAAAAGGCTGGTGAGCATGACATTCTCCCGTCCAAAGTGTGTTAGCGTTATAATACGCTGGGAGACGTCTCGCAAGGTCATGGCAGAAGGGCCACCCCTTTTCGGGATGGCCCTTCGTCGATGGCAAATGCCGGTTGGGCGAAATCAGCCCTCTTCGGCGTTCTCGTAATATTGCGGCGCATGCTCGCGCAGGATGTCGAGAATCTTCTCGAGCGCGGTCGGCTCGTCCGTTTTCTCCATCGCAGCGAGTTCGCGGGCCAGGCGGCTGGAGGCCGCTTCGAAGATCTGGCGCTCGGAATAGCTCTGTTCCGGCTGGTCGTCCGGGCGGAACAGGTCGCGGGTCACTTCGGCGATCGAGACCAGCCCGCCCGAATTGATCTTCGCTTCGTATTCCTGTGCGCGGCGGCTCCACATGGTACGCTTGACCTTGGGCTTTCCCTTCAGCGTTTCCATCGCTTCCTTCAGCGTCTTGTCGCTCGACAGCTTGCGCATGCCGATCGATTCGACCTTGTTGGTGGGGACGCGCAGCGTCATGCGCTCTTTTTCGAAACGCAGGACGTAAAGTTCCAGCTGCATCCCGGCGATTTCTTCGTTCTGAAGTTCGATCACACGGCCCACGCCGTGCTTGGGATAGACAACGTAATCGCCAACATCGAAGGCGGTAGCCTTGGCTGCCATGCGTAATCCTTTCAATCGGGCCGGGTCGCCGGGACGCGTTCAGAAACCCTCGTGCCGCGGTGATGCGACAAACGGCGATTTCTGGAATGTCGGGGGATCCTGCCTTTCAACCTAACCATCTGCGCGGGGCATCACCCCGGCAGTTGTTGCATTATATAGCACAGTTGCAAGAAAATTGCGAGTCGTCGGCGGCTGGCGGCAAACCGAGGGTCAGTCGATACCCTGCCGTGACGAATTGAAGGCCGCACCGAGCAAGAGAAGATAGGCGCTGAGCCAGATCCAGGTCAGCAGGATTACTATCGCACCCAGCGATCCGTAGGTCGCATCGTAATTGCCGAAATTTGCCACATAGGTCCCGAACCCCGCCGTGCCGACCAGCCATGCGGCGGCGAAGAGGGCCGCGCCCGGCAGGGTCTTCTTCCAGTGCGGACGATGCCGGTCGGGTGCCCGGCGGTACAGAAGGGCCGCACCCAGAAGGACAGCAACGAACAGGAGAAAATAGGAGATGACACTCGAGAGGATTCCGTCGGTGAACCCGGCATATCCTATGGCGAGCGCGATCAGGCCCAAGCCCAGAATACCTGCCACGGTGATTCCCAGTGCCAGCGCGTTTCGCCGGATGAAACTCCGTTTGTCTTCCGCGCGATAGGCAAGGTCCAGCCCGTCGATAACCGCCATGGCCGCACCGCGCGCTGCAACCAGCGAAAGAGCGATGGCAAGGACGAGGCCGAATCCCTGCGCGGTATCGTCGCCCGCTGCGATTTCCAGCATCTCCGTTCCGACCAGCTCGCCCGCTGCCCCCGGCAGCAATTGCGCCACGGCATCGACCTGCGATCCGATGGTGGCGGGGTCGGCCCAGATGCCGAAAATCAGGACCGCGCTGGCAATCAGCGGGACCATGGCCAGGAACGTGTAATAGGCGATACCCGCCGCGGCGAGACCGATATACGGACGGCCTGCGGCATTCTTCAGGTGGGACAGCATGCCCGTTCAATTGACGGGCAGGGCACCGGTTCCGCGAAAGCGCGGCCGGCAGGAGCGAATCAGTCGCCTTCGCCCGGCTTCTCGCTGAAGAACTTCTCGTACTTGCCTTCCTCGCCCTTGTGCTCGTCGGCGTCGGCAGGCGGTTCCTTCTGGCTGGTGATGTTCGGCCATTCGGCAGAGAACTTGGTGTTGATCTCGAGCCACTTCTCGAGATTGTCCTCGGTATCGGGCAGGATCGCTTCTGCCGGGCATTCCGGTTCGCAGACGCCGCAGTCGATGCATTCGCTGGGATTGATGACCAGCATGTTCTCGCCTTCGTAGAAGCAGTCTACCGGGCAGACCTCCACGCAATCGGTGTATTTGCATTTAATGCACGCATCGGTGACGACGTAGGTCATGGAATCTCGGGTCCTCGGCAATCCGTATCTGGCCGCTCTGCTAAGTCGCTTTGCGCATCGGGGTCAAGCACGCGATAGCAGCAACGCGCTTCCGCAGCAGGTCCGCGGCGCTCCGGTAGGTGCAGGACTTCGCACACCAGGACCCCGTTTACATGGGGCAGGGTCAGCATGTCGCCGGGGGAGACGGCATGGCTTGCCCGGCGGACCCTGTTGCCGTTGACCCTGATATGACCTGTCAGCGTTTTCGCCTGCGCCAGCCCCCGCGTGCGGGCCAGCCGGAGGCGATAGAGCAGCAGGTCCAGCCGCATCTGGCTTCCGTCAGGGCTTCAGCAGGTCGGCAAGGCCTGCAAACGCCTTCCCGGTTGCGGGGGTATTGGCGGTTTGGACGGGCTTGTCGCGCCTGCCGCGCGCTGGCGAGCCGGTTTTGGGCGAGCCCTTCTTCCCGTCGCCGGGTTTTGAACCCCGCCCCTTCCGGCCGTCGTTCCGCGCTCCCCTTCCGGGGCGGGCATTGGCATGGCCGCCCGGACGCCAGCTCCAGCGATCGGGCGCAGGCGGACCGAAAGCATCCTCCGCCAGCGCCTTGCCCTTGTGCAGGCGGAAACCGGCCGCGCCCAGCAGCCGGTGCCAGCTGTCGGGCGTAAGACCGGTGGATACCGGCAGCGCTGCATCCAGCACGGCCGACTTGCTGTCCTTCGCCTTCGCCCGCTTCTCGTGCGCGGCGCGCAAGATCTTCTCGGCCACATCGACGCGGACATACTGGTCGCCTGCGGGACGGTAACCGGAAGGCAGCATGCCTTCGCCCGGCAGGACCGAGCGCATGGCAGGCTCCAGCAGACGCCTGTCGATGCCGGCCGCGTGCATCGCCGCGCGCGCCGCAGGCTTCAGCAGGTCGCGGGCAAAAATGTCGAGCGCCCCGAAGGTGACGCCAAGGCGGCGAAGGAAGGGGCGCATTTCCTTGGGCAAATGCTGGATCCCTGCGCGCTCTCTTGGCGCATAGCCGTGGCCTTCCATCAGAGCGTGAAGAAGTGCGCGTGCCTGCGAACCGGCCTCCGGATCGCGGGTCGCCGCGACCAGTTTCGACAGGGGCGCCAGCGGTTCGAGCTGTTTTTCGGTCCAGTCCTGCAACGCAGCGGCGAACCGCGCTTTCGCCGCATCGGGCAGGACGTCCAGCTCGCGCACCAGCGCCAGGCGCGGCTTGGCCGGATCGGCGGTTTCTTCCAGATGCGCGAGTTTCTGCCCAAGGTGGAAGATCTCGCCGCGAACCATTTCGACGCCTTCGAACCCGGATGTAGCCAGCCCGTCGGCCTTGTCCGACAGAATGCGTGGCAGCGCCTTCTCGCCGGCGGCCAGCAGCATGCGCCGGTCATCATGGCCGAGCCGCGTGTCGATGGTGAAACGGAAACCGTCGACCTGCCCGATGGACTCGCCTTCGACACGCAAGGTTCCGTCATCGTCCAGCGTGACGGGCAGCAGGCTCGGATCGTCGCCCATGGTTTTCATCAGGATCGCTGTCCTCCGGTTAACAAAGCGCTCTGTCAGGCGCGCATGGAGCGCATCGGACAGGCGGGCCTCCACACCGCGGGCGCGGGAAGCCATTTCGTCGCGCGCCAGCACCCAGTCGGGCCGCTGGCAGATATAGGCCCAGGATCGGATCGCGGCTATCCTCCCCTGCAGGGTGGCGATGTCGCCCGACACATTGTCCAGTTCGGCAATGCGTGCGGCCACGAAGTCCGCGCCGATATACCCGCCCTGCAGATCGCGCCAGAGCCGGGCGACAAAACGGGCGTGCTGGTCGGCGCCTGCCTGCCGGAAATCGGGCAGCGAGCACGCTTCCCAGAACCGTCGGACCCGGCCCGCCCCCTTGAAGTCACGGGCAAGCGGCTCGTCTGCCAGTTTCTTCAGCACGGCGAGATCGATCGCCTCGGGCGCGGCGCGCAATTCGCGCTGTGGCGGCCGCGCCTCGAGATCCGCGATCAGCACGGCGAGCGTATCGAAACGCGGTTCGGCATTGCGCCAGTAAAGGTGCGTGAGGGGCGCGAACTGGTTCTCCTCGATCGCGTAGATTTCCTCTTCCTCGAATTCGAGGGGGACGCCGCGTCCGCGCCTGCCACCGTTACTGCCGGCGAGACCGCCGCCGAGCACGCCGAACGTACCGTCCCGCTGGTGACGGCCCGCCCGGCCGGCAATCTGCGCCATTTCCGCCGGCGCGAGACGTCGCTTCGCCACCCCGTCGAATTTGGTGAGCTGCGCAAACGCCACGTGGTTCAGATCGAGGTTCAGCCCCATCCCGATGGCATCGGTCGCCACGATGTAGTCGACTTCGCCGGACTGGAAGAGCTCGACCTGACGGTTGCGGGTTTCGGGGCTTAGTGCACCCATCACCACCGCCGCGCCGCCCCGGTACCGGCGCAGCATTTCTGCCGCAGTGTACACCCCCTCTGCGCTGAAGGCGACGATGGCGCTGCGCGGGGGCAGGCGCGACAGCTTGCGCGGGCCGATATGCGTGAGGGTGGAGAACCGGGGGCGTTCCATGATTTCCGCCTTCGGGACCAGGGTACGCAGCAATGGCTCCAGCGTGGCGGCGCCGAGAAACATCGTCTCCTCCCGCCCCCGGGCGTTGAGCAGGCGGTCGGTGAAGATATGCCCGCGTTCCCGGTCGGCGGACAATTGCGCCTCGTCCAGCGCGACGAAGGCATGACCGCCGCCGGTGCGGTCCATCGCTTCCGCCGTGCACAGGAAATAGCGCGCACCGGGCGGTTCTATCCGTTCCTCACCGGTGATCAGGGCGACCTGTTTCTCGCCCTTTATCGCCACGACGCGGTCATACACTTCGCGCGCGAGCAGGCGCAGCGGGAAGCCTATCATCCCGCTCGAATGGCCGCACATCCGTTCGATGGCGAGATGTGTCTTGCCGGTATTGGTGGGTCCGAGGACCGCCTTGATCGGGGCGTCGCTCACCTGCACTGTCTGGCACTGTGCGCGCTGTATCGCAAGACGGCGCGCACGCCTTTCGACTCATCGCCAATCCCGCCCCGCCCATCGGGGATTAAATCGACATTAACTTTAATCCTGCAGGCAGGTTTGGCACAGGGACTGCCGGGTCGGGTCGTAAAACCACAACAGCAGGCAGGCCCCTTTTGGACGAAGGGCATATGTACGTAGCACGTGTCGAAAGCGGCGCCAGCAGCGATGCCGGACAGGACGGGGCGGGCCATTGGCGCGCCGCCGCGCTTTCGCACGGACAGGTGATTGCCGAAGACGGCTCCTACCTGCTGCGCCGCACCACGACTTTCCGCAGCCGATTCGATGCCTGGCATCTCGATGCCTCGTCATGGCTGGACGGGCTGGATCTCGCGCCCAGCCTGGCAGAAAATATCGGTAGTCGGCGTTGGTGGCGCGGGCTCGGTACGATGCTGGGGCTGGGTTTTGCGGCCATTTCGTTCTGGCCCGATTTCGCCCCGCTGGAAGCAGCCCCCGCCATGATTGCCGACAGCGAGGTGCGGGACGAATTTCGCAGCCAGTCGATCATGCCGCTTGCCCTTGGCAGCGATAGCGGGCGGCACATGGCGGCCACCGGTGCAGTCCGAAAACTCGCCGCTGCGCCCGAGCGCCCGCAGATACAGCTGGTCGCCACCCTGGCCCAGGGCGACAGTTTCCAGCGCATGCTGCAGCGCGCCGGCGTCGGAAAGGGCGAGGCGTCCCAGATTACCGGCATGGTCGAAAACGCGATTGCCACGGCGGACATAGAACCGGGCACGCAGCTCGACATAACGCTTGGCCGCCGAACCGCTCCGGGTGAGCCGAGGCCACTGGAATCGCTATCGTTCCGTGCGCGGTTCGATCTGGCATTGTCGGTCGAGCGCGGCGCGTCCGGCCTGTCTCTCATACGTAAACCGATCGCCGTCGACGAAACGCCTTTGCGCATTCGCGGCACCGTCGGCGACAGCCTGTACCGATCTGCGCGCGCGGCTGGCGCACCGGCTAGCGCCGTGCAGGCCTATCTGAAGGCGTTGGGCGGTCATCTCGACATGGACCGCTCTGTCGGTTCAGCCGATACGTTCGACATGATCATCTCCTACCGCCGCGCCGAAACGGGTGAGCGGCAGGCCGGCAATCTGCTGTATGCCGGGGTCGAACGGGACGGGAAGCCGAAGGCGCAGCTGATGCGCTGGGGCGACAAGGGCAAGTTCTACGAAGCGTCTGGCGTGGGGGAAACCCGCAGCGGCCTCGTCCGCCCGGTGCCCGGGGCGATCAGTTCGCGATACGGCATGCGGCGTCATCCGATCCTCGGCTACAAGCGGATGCATTCGGGGCAGGATTATCGCGGCGGATACGGCACGCCGATCCGTGCGGTGACCGACGGGCGCGTGGCCTTCGCCGGGCGCAAGGGCGGCTATGGTAATTTCGTGCGGCTGAACCATGCAGGCGGCCTGGGAACAGGCTATGCGCATATGAGCCGGATCGCCGTGCGCGCGGGCGCATCGGTGCAGCGCGGACAGGTCATCGGCTATGTCGGTTCGACGGGGCTCAGCACCGGCCCGCATCTTCATTACGAAATGTATCGCGGCAACCGGAAGATCGACCCGGCCTCCGTCAGCTACGTGACCCGGGCCGAATTGTCGGGCGAGGAGCTGCGCCGGTTCCGGTCGCGCCTCGCTTCGCTGAAGACGGTGGAAGCCGGTGCGGCCCTGACCGACATCGAACCCTCCGGTCCGCAAGAGGTCGAGGTGCGGCGCGAGATCGACAAGCTGGATGCATCCTACGCGCAGCGGCGCTGAGTACTGGCACAATACCGGCACGAGGGGGGGCGGATCATTGAGAGTTTCGGCAAAAGCATGGCATGGGGTGACGCCATGACAGCTTCCTATCCCGCGACGCGCCTGCGGCGCACCCGGACCGCCGCCTGGAGCCGAGCCCTGCACCGCGAGACGGTGATGACCAGCGCCGACCTGATCTGGCCGCTCTTCGTGATCGAGGGGAAGGGGGCCGAAGAGCCCGTTGCCAGCCTGCCCGGCGTGTCGCGCTGGTCGATCGACGGGATCGTTGCGCGGGCGAAGGAGGCCGTGGAGCTCGGCATTCCGGCCATCGCCCTGTTCCCCAACACGCCCGATGCGAAGCGCAGCGAGGACGGGGCAGAGGCCTATAACAGCGACAACCTGATGTGCCGGACCATCCGCGGGGTCCGCGATGCGGTGGGCGGCGATCTGGGCATCCTGACCGACGTCGCGCTCGACCCTTATACGACGCACGGGCAGGACGGGCTGCTCGATGCGCGCGGCTATGTCGTGAACGACGATACTGTCGCCGTCCTCGTCGATCAGGCGGTGGTGCAGGCGGAAGCAGGCGCGGACATCGTGGCTCCGTCCGACATGATGGATGGACGCGTCCACGCGATCCGCATGGCGCTGGAAATGGGCGGGCATCACAATGTGCAGATCATGGCCTACTCCGCGAAATTCGCGAGCGCCTTCTACGGCCCGTTCCGCGACGCGGTGGGATCGGGCGACCGGCTGAAAGGCGATAAGAAAAGCTACCAGCTGGACCCCGCTAACGGCGACGAGGCCATGCGCGAGATCGCGTTCGACATTGCAGAGGGTGCGGATAGCGTGATGGTCAAGCCGGGGCTGGCCTATCTCGACGTCATCGCCCGCGCCCGCGCCCGGTTCGACGTGCCGATTTTCGCTTACCAGGTCAGCGGGGAATACGCCCTGATCGAGGCCGGCGTCGCAGCAGGAGTGGGCGAACGCGAGCCGCTGCTCATGGAAAAACTCATCGCTTTCAAGCGGGCCGGCTGCGCCGGAATCCTGACCTATCATGCCCCTCTAGCTGCGCGAGTACTCAATGGCTGAAACCATGCATGCGGACACGGCCGCGCCGTTGGAGAATACGATGTCGGCCAGCAGGCGCGGCGCCAACCCGCTGCTGTTCGCGCTGGCCATATTGTGCGGCAGTTTCCTGCTGTTCCTGGTCCAGCCCCTGATCGCGCGACTGGCTCTGCCGCTGCTGGGCGGCGCGCCTGCGGTCTGGAACAGTGCGATGCTGGTATACCAGATGCTCCTGCTGGGCGGGTATCTCTACGCCCACCTGCTCTCGCGTCTGCCGCTCAGACGTCAAATCGTCATCCACATCGCGCTGCTTGCCTTGGCGGCAGTGTTCCTGCCCGTGGGGCTCGCCGATCTGGAGCGGGCCGGGGCAGGCTGGGAAGTGCTCTGGGTGCCCGCACTGGTGCTGGCCAGCGTGGGGCCGCTTTTCGTCCTGATCTCGGCGCAGGCCCCGCTTCTGCAGGGCTGGTATGCGGCCGACCCGGATTCGGGCGACCCGTACTGGCTGTATGCGGCATCGAATATCGGCAGTTTCGCCGGCCTGCTCGCCTTTCCGCTGCTGTTGGAGCCGACGCTGACGACGACCGGGCAGTCGCTCGCCTGGTCGACCGGATACGGCGTGCTTGTCGCCATCATGGTGCTGGTCGGGTTCTGGCGCTGGAATACGGTCGGCGATCAGGCTGCAAACCGTCCTTTGGCAAGCGAAGAGGCGGAGGGTGCCATGGCGCCTGCATCCGCCGAACCGGGTTGGCGGACCATTGCGCACTGGCTGGCGCTGTCTGCCGTTCCCTCCGGCCTTTTGCTGTCGACCACCACGCATCTGTCGACCGATCTCGTCGCCATGCCGCTGCTGTGGGTCATACCGCTGGGCATCTATCTGTTCAGTTTCGTGCTGGCGTTCAATCCGGTCAGCCGCACTGCCGCCTTCTTTGCGCGGATTGCTCCTATTGTCGTCCTGTTCCTGGGCGCGAAGGCGATGATGAGTTCGGGACAGGCCGACCTCGCCGATGCCATCGGGTCTATCGTGATGTTGCTCGTCGTCGCGACGGCCCTGCATCGTCACCTGTTCGAATTGCGCCCCGATCCGGACCGTCTGACCCTGTTCTACCTCGTGATGAGCGCGGGCGGCGCGCTGGGCGGGATGTTCGCCGCGCTGGTCGCACCGGTGCTGTTCGACTGGGTATGGGAACACCCCCTGCTGATCCTGGCCGCAGCGGCCCTGCTGCCGCCCCGCGCGCTGGTGGCGTGGATGGACCGCAAGGGGTGGGACGAAGCGCGCCAGCGCCGCATGCGCCTGCTGCTGGTGGCGGCCGCTGCTGCCCTTGGCGTGTGGCTGCAATGGTCCGTGCTGCGGTATCTTCCCTGGGTCACGCTCGGCCTGACTGCGGCCATTACCGTGCTCGGCGTCCTTGCGCTGGGCAAGAGATGGTCGCTCGTCGCCGTGCTCGCCATCCTGATGTTCTTCCGCGGCGGGTTCGAAAACATCGGCACGAGCGCCCAGAACCTGCGTGAACGAAGCTATTTCGGCGTCTACACGATCGGCGACATTCCCGAGGCGAGCTTGCGCACGCTGAAACACGGCACGACCATGCATGGAAGGCAGTTCACCGATGCCGGGCGGCGCCTCCAGCCCACTGCCTATTACGGACCGACATCGGGGGCCGGACTGGCGCTCTCCAATGCCGGCGCGTTCTACGGCGACGATGCCAGTATCGGGGTCGTGGGCATGGGGGCGGGCACCCTGCTGTGCTACCGCAAGCCCGGCCAGACGTGGAAGATGTACGAAATCGATCCGGTGGTAGTGGAATATTCGCGGAACGGCACGTTCACCTTCCACGAGGAATGCGCGCCGCAGTCCGAGATCGTGGTCGGCGATGCACGACTGGAACTGGCGCGGGAGCCTGAGGGCGCCTTCGACGTGCTGGTCGTGGACGCGTTCAGTTCTGACGCGATTCCGATGCACTTGATGACGCGCGAAGCGATGCAGACCTATGCCGATACGCTGTCGCCGGACGGGCTGCTGGTCATCCATATTTCGAACCGTTTCATCGACCTCCGTCCGGTCCTGTCCGCCCATGCCCGCGATTTCGGCTGGTCGGCCATGCTGCGCTTCGACCAGGCGAACGGCGCGTACGCGATCGAGAACTCGGTCTGGGTGGTCCTTTCCCCCGATGCCGAGGTCGCAGAGAAGCTGAGAAACGCCAATCCCGATGCCGAATGGCAGGACATGCCGGACCCGGCCACACGCAGCTGGACCGACGATTACGCATCGATCCTGCCCTACCTGATGTGGAGCAGCTTTACCGGCGACTGGCCATAGGGCCCGCCGTGACGGGCTTCGAACACCGCACGCAGCGCCTGATATTGCGGGACTGGCAGGACGAAGACTGGGAGCCGTTCTGGCGCCACCTCAATACGCCCACGGTTTCCCGCTTCCTGGGCGGGGTGGCGGACGCAGCATACCGCGCAAGGACCCGGGAAAGGCTTCTGCGTTACAGCCACGAATACGGGCACACGTTCTGGATCGTCCAAAGGATCGACGACGGCGGACACCTGTCCGGCGAAATCCTCGGCTGGTGCGGTCTCAAGCGATGCAACGAACCCAACGGCCCGGTCGGCGATTTCGAGGCCGGCTGGCGCCTGCGCGAGGATGCGTGGGGCAAGGGCTATGCGAAAGAGGCTGCCAGTGCGTCCATCGATCTTGCATTCCGGCAATTCGGCGCGCCCCATGTCATTGCGCTGACCGTGGAGGGCAACAAACAGAGCTGGGGCCTGATGGAGAGGCTGGGCATGGAACGCCGCCCGGACATGGATTTCGCAGACAGCGCGTCATGGGCGAAAGGCGAAACGCTCATCGTCTATCGGATCGACCGGGAGGAATGGGCCGCGCGCGGCGCGGTCAGGCCGCGGAGCAGGATGGATGGCTGACATCGTCGCCGAAACGAAGCGACTGGTCCTGCGCAGCGTTGCGGAAGGCGACGAGGCGGACCACGACCGGCTGCTGAATTCGGCCACGATCATGCGGCATATCGGCGGCGTGATGGAACCGCACGAGATCGAGGCACGCCATGCAAAAGCGATGGCTATGTATGCGCGCGAGGGCTTCAGCTTCCTGTTTGCTGTCGAGAAGGCGAGCGGTGAGATGGTCGGCTATTGCGGGATCAAGCGCGTCGAGAACCCGCTCGCGCCCAATACCGGCGACCACGAGATCGGGTGGAAGATTCGCGAGGATCGCTGGCGAAGGGGCTATGCCGAGGAAGCCATGCGCGCCGTCATCGAATGGGCGTTCACGCGCGTCGGCGCGCCGTATCTCGTGGCGCTGACCAGTCCGGCGAATACCGGCTGCTGGAAGCTGATGGAAAAACTGGGCATGGTCCGGCGGAGGGATCTCGACTTCCACGACCCGGCCTATCCGGCGCAAGACAACCCGACGATCCAGTATTCGCTCTCGAAAGAGCAATGGGAGAATTCGCAATGACCACGAACCGCCCGGGCGTGAACATCGTGCCGATCCACGGCAAGACCCCGCGCATCCACGACAGCGCCTTCATCGCCCCCGGCTGCACGATCATCGGGGATGTCGAGATCGGGGAAGACAGCTCGGTCTGGTACAATTGCGTGCTGCGCGCCGATGTCAGCCGGATCGTGATCGGCAAGCGGACGAACATCCAGGACGGCAGCGTGCTGCACTGCGATCCGGAGCGGCCGGGCGATCCGGACGGCTCGCCGCTGCTGATCGGGGACGATGTGCTGGTCGGTCACATGGTCATGGCGCATGGCTGCATCATCGAGGACCGCGGCTTCATGGGCCTGGGCTCCATCGCGATGAACAAGGCGGTGATTGCGAGCGATTCGATGCTCGCAGCCGGCGCGATGCTGACCGAAGGCAAGGTGATGGAGCCGCGTTCGCTCTGGGCAGGGCGTCCGGCAAAACCGATGAAGGACCTGTCCGACGCTGCCATCGCCGGAATGAAGATGGGCACGGCGCATTATGCCCACAACGCGAAGGACCATGCGAAGGCGGTTGCCGACGCGCTGGGCGGGTGACGTCGCGGCGGCGTGTGTTGCGCCGCGCTACTTGCTTGCTTTTCGCTCATTGCTCCCCACGTCAGTCGCGCACCAGCGCCCTCAGCGCTTCGATGCGGTCGGCTTCGTGGGGCGGCTTGTCCCAGCGAATGCGGTGGATGCGGGGGAAGCGCATGGCGAGGCCGCTCTTGTGCCGCTTGCTCTCGTGCACGCTGTCGAACGCAACTTCGAACACCAGACTCTTGTCGGTTTCGCGCACGGGGCCGAAGCGGTTCACGGTCTTGCTGCGGACATGCTTGTCGAGCTTCTTCAGTTCGGCATCGGTAAAGCCTGAATAGGCCTTGCCCACCGGCAGCAGTTCCGCGCCGGCATCGGGGTCGCCGTCCCAGCATCCGAAGGTGTAGTCCGAAAAGAAGCTGGAACGCTTGCCGCTGCCGCGCTGGGCATACATCAGCACGCAATCGACCAGCAGCGGGTCGCGTTTCCACTTGTACCACAGTCCGGTCTTGCGCCCGGCGATATAGGGGCTGTCGCGCCGCTTCAGCATCAGGCCCTCGATCGCGTCGTCGCGGGTCCCTTCGCGGATCCCAGCGAGCGTATCGAAATCGTCTGCCTCGACGATCTGGCTGATGTCGAAATGACTGTCCGGCAGGCGCGGCAGGAACGCCTCGAGCCGCTCGCGGCGATCCCTCCATGGCAGGTCGCGCACGTCGTCTCCTTCGATGGAAAGTGCATCGTAGAGCCGGACGAAGGCGGGGCTTTCGGTCAGCATCTTCTTGCTGACGGTCTTGCGGCCGAGGCGCTGTTGGAGCGCGTTGAAACTGGCAGCGCCGCCCTGCGTTTTTTGATTCTCCGGGCCGCCCTGCACATTGCCGCGCACCAGCAACTCCCCGTCCAGAACGGCAGGAATGTCCAGCGCGTCGACCATCTCGGGAAAGGTCGCGGAAATGTCGTCTCCGCTGCGCGAATAGACACGCGTTTCGCCGCCGGCATGGACGAGCTGGACGCGGATGCCGTCCCATTTCCATTCCGCCGCGTAGTCCGCCATGTCGACCCTCGTCTCCTCCAGCGGATGTGCCAGCATGAAAGGGCGGAAGGTTGGCACGTTGGTGATGTCTGGCGGGTCCGCACCGCCCGCTGCCCAGGCGAACAGCTCGGCATAGGGCGGCTGCAACCCGTGCCAGTACTCCTCGACATCCTCCACGCTGACATCGAAGGCCTGCGCAAACGCGACCTTGCCCAGCCGGCTGGAGACCCCGATCCGCATGGCGCCCGTTGCCAGTTTCAGAAGGGCGTAGCGGCCCGACGGGTCGAGCCTGTCCAGCAGGGCGGGAAGCTGCGTAGTGACGCTCTTGCGCGTCATTTCCTCCAGCGCGGCGACCGTTTCGCTGACCGTCGGGGGCGGCGTGTCCGCACTATCGCTTCCCATCTGCGCGGTTTCCCACAACAGGCTGGCCGTTTCCGCAGTATCGCCCACGAAATCGCGGCTGAGCGACCACAGGACGGGGTCTATCCGGTCCTTCATGATGTTGCGGATGGTCGAGGATTTCACCGCCGGGAAATCCAGTCCGTCGGTCAGCGCGGCGAGCGCCCAGCCGCGATCGGGATCGGGCACAGCACGCAGATATTCCGCGATCAGTCGCAGTTTCTCGTTGCGGGACCGGGTAAAGACCAGCGCATCGATCAGGGCGGCGAATTCTTCCACCCTATTCGTCCTCGTCCTCGCGGCCCACCAGGGCCAGGGCGCGGGCGCGGCGCTGGTGCAGCTGGTTCCAGCGCAGCAGCGCTTCTTCCCGGCCATGGGTAATCCACGTTTCCTGAGGATTCACCTCCTCGATCGTCCGGGTCAGCTCGTTCCAGTCGGCATGGTCCGAAATGACCAGCGGCAATTCGACATTGCGCTGCCGCGCGCGTTGCCGGACGCGCATCCACCCGCTCGCCATGGCAGTAATCGGGTCGGGCAGGCGGCGGCTCCACCGATCGTTGAGGGCAGAGGGCGGGCTGACGACGATGTGACCGCGCATCTCGTCTTTCGGCGTATCCGCGACGAGGCGCAGTTCCCCCAGATCGACACCGTGTTCCTCATACAGGCGGCACATCTTTTCCATTGCGCCGTGCAAGTAGATCGGCTGCTTATGGCCGGCACGGCGCAATTCGGCGATCACCCGCTGCGCCTTTCCCAGAGCGTAGGCACCGATCAGGACGCAGCGATCGGGATGGGCAGCCAGCCTGTCCAGCAGCTTTGCCATCTCGTCCTCAATCGGGGGATGGGTGAACAGCGGCAGGCCGAAGGTCGCCTCGGTAATCAGGATATCGCACGGGGTTACTTCGAAAGGCGGGCAGGTCGGGTCGGCGCGCCGTTTGTAATCGCCGGTGCAGATGATCCGCTCGCCCGCATGTTCGAGCAGGATCTGCGCGCTGCCAAGGACGTGGCCCGCCGGGATGTAGGTTGCATCGACCCCGCCCGGCAGGCGGATGGTCTCGCCATATTCAACAGGTGTGGTGTCGCCACCGTCCGGACCCTCGCCGGTCATGTATCGCAGTTTCATGATGGCGAGCGTTTCGGGCGTGGCAATCGTCGCCCCGTGTCCCCCGCGGGCGTGATCGGCGTGGCCATGGGTCACCAGCGCGCGCTCGACCGCGCGGCCCGGATCGACCCAGGCGTCGGCAGGCACGACATGGATGCCCCACGGTTCGGGCCTGATCCAGGAAAACGGGGCACTCATGCAAGGTTCAAGCAAAAAGGGCGCGAACCGTTCCCGAATTCGCGCCCCCTTGTTCGTCGATTTGATGGATCAGCTGTCGCCGCCATCCGCCTTGTCCGCTGCATCGGCATCGGGCTTCTTGGGCGCGGCCTTTCTCGCGGCTGGCTTCTTCTTCGCGGCAGCCTTGCGCGTCGTCCGCTTGGCCTTGGGCGGGGCGGGGGTGAGTTCGAAGGCGGGCTTGCCGTCCTTGATGCTCACCTGCACCTCGCCGCCATCGGCCAGCTTGCCGAACAGCAATTCCTCCGCCAGCGGCTGCTTGATCTTTTCCTGCAGCAGGCGGCCCATCGGGCGCGCGCCGTAGAGGCGATCGTAGCCCTTGTCGCCCAGCCATTCGCGCGCATCGGCGTCGAACTGGATGTCGACATTCTGTTCCGCCAGCTGGAGCTCCAGTTGCAGGATGAACTTGTCGACGACGCGGGCAATCGTGTCCTTGCCGAGATAACCGAACGGCACGATCGCATCGAGACGGTTGCGGAATTCCGGCGTGAACATGCGCTTCACCGCTTCCTCGCTCGCGTCTTCCTTGCTCACGTCGCCAAAACCGATGCCCTGGCGCGCCATGTCGGCGGCGCCGGCATTGGTGGTCATGATCAGCACGACATTGCGGAAATCGACCGTCTTGCCGTGATGGTCGGTCAGGCGCCCGTTATCCATGACCTGCAGCAGGATGTTGAAGAGGTCGGGATGCGCCTTCTCGATCTCGTCGAGCAGCAGCACGCAATGCGGATTCTGGTCGACGGCATCGGTCAGCAGGCCGCCCTGGTCGTAACCGACATAGCCCGGAGGCGCGCCGATCAGGCGGGAAACGCTGTGGCGCTCCATGTATTCCGACATGTCGAAACGCTTGAGCTCAATGCCCATAATGCTGGCGAGCTGGCGGGCGACCTCGGTCTTGCCGACGCCGGTAGGGCCGCTGAACAGGAAGCTGCCGATGGGCTTGTCCGGATCGCGCAGGCCCGCGCGGCTGAGTTTCATTGCGGTCGACAGCTTCTTCACCGCCGCGTCCTGTCCGAAGACGACGTGCTTCAGATCGCGCTCGAGATTTTCCAGCGCCTTCTTGTCGTTCTTGCTGACGGATTTGGGGGGGATGCGCGCCATCGTCGCGATGACCTGCTCGATCTCGCGCGCGGTGATCTTCTTCTTGCGGCGGCTGGGGGCGACCAGCATCTGCATTGCGCCCACTTCGTCGACCACGTCGATCGCCTTGTCGGGCAGTTTGCGGTCGTTGATGTAGCGCGCCGACAGCTCGACCGCGGTTTTCAGCGCGTCGGCCGTATACTTGACCTTGTGATGCTCCTCGAAGGCGCTTTTCAGGCCCTGAAGGATTTTCACCGTATCCTCGATCGTCGGCTCGTTCACGTCGATCTTCTGGAACCGGCGCAGCAGGGCGCGGTCCTTTTCGAAGTGGTTGCGGAATTCCTTGTAGGTGGTCGAACCGATGCAGCGGATGGTCCCGCCGCTAAGCGCAGGCTTCAGCAGGTTGGACGCGTCCATCGCCCCGCCGCTGGTCGCGCCGGCGCCGATGACCGTGTGGATCTCGTCTATGAACAGGATCGCCTCGGGCATCTTTTCCAGCTCGGAGACGACCTGCTTCAGCCGCTCCTCGAAGTCGCCGCGATAGCGCGTGCCGGCCAGCAGCGCGCCCATGTCGAGCGAGTAGATGACCGCATCTTCCAGGACTTCGGGCACGTCCTTCTCGACGATCTTGCGCGCCAGGCCTTCGGCGATGGCGGTCTTCCCGACGCCCGGATCACCGACATAAAGCGGGTTGTTCTTGGACCGGCGGCACAGGATCTGGACCGTGCGGTCGACTTCGGGACCGCGGCCGATCAGCGGATCGACCTTCCCGGCCTCCGCCTTCGCGTTGAGGTTGACGGTGAACTGGTCGAGCGCGGTTTCCTTCTTGCCCTTGCCGTCGCCCTTCTCGTCCGCCTCGGTATCTTCCGCACCGTTGACCGGGCGGGAATCGACCTGCTTGCCGCCCTTGCCGATGCCGTGGCTGATGAAGCTGACCGCATCCAGCCGACTCATGTCCTGCTGCTGCAGGAAATAGACCGCATAGGAATCGCGTTCGGAAAACAGCGCGACCAGCACGTTGGCGCCGGTTACCGTGTCCTTCGCCGCGGACTGGACGTGCAGGATGGCGCGCTGGATCACGCGCTGGAACCCCGCCGTGGGCTGCGGATCGGCCCCGTCTTCCGTCTGCAACGACTGGTATTCCTGGTCGAGATAGGTCTGAACGACATCGCCCAGTTCGCCCATGTCGACCCCGCAGGCATTCATCACCTCTGCCGCGTCGTCGTCCCCGACCAGGGCAAGGAGCAGGTGTTCCAGCGTCGCATATTCGTGCCGGCGTTCCGACGCAAAGGCGAGGGCGTTGTGGAGGGTCTTTTCGAGGTTTGCGGCAAAACTGGGCATGGGGGAAAAATGAACCTTCGTGGTTAACGGGGCGTTACTCGCAGCTGGCGGTCAGGCGTTCGCCTGGACGGTATGCGGTGCCCCTCATGGGGGTATGACAGGAATATGGGGGCCGGCAGACGAGAGTCCAGCGCGGTCCGAAGGCCGTGTTCGCTCACGGGCCCGGCGAAGGGCATGCGGGTGGAAATTCCCGCCGCGCCTGTCACGTACCGGATTTCGGACTGAACAGGGCGTCGGCCGCGGCGCGATGCTTGTCCGCCCGGCTGCGGTGCTGTTCTACCCGGGCGATTTCGAGCTGCAGGAGGCGGATACGCTGCGACAATTCGTCCTGCGAATAAGGGCCGAGGTCCTCGCCGGCGAGTTTGCCGGCAGCGTCGCCGCGCGGGCGGGGCAGGTCATCATCTTCCATCGGCGCCTCCACCTGTTCCGGTGACAGGTTTCGCCTGCATCGCGGCTTGCTGTCAATGGGGTTGCGCCCTAGGGCTGCCCGCGAGAGACCGGAATGCACCGGGCACAAGGGGGGACGAAGGCTTTGACCATTCCGGATACGATGCGCGCGGCAGGCTTTGCCGAACCGGGCGGGCCCGAGGTTCTGGGCGTGCAGACGGTGGATGTGCCAGGCTGCGGTCCGCAGGACGTCCTGATCCGCGTGGCCCATGCAGGGGTCAACCGGCCCGACTGCATTCAGCGCGCCGGACATTATCCGGCCCCTCACGGCGCATCGCCGATCCTGGGACTGGAAGTGGCGGGCGAGATCGTTGCCATCGGCGATGACGTCACGCAGTGGTCGGTCGGCGACCGGGTTGCCGCACTGACGCCAGGCGGCGGATATGCGGAATATTGCATCGCCCCTGCCGGGCATTGCCTCGCCGTGCCGGACGATCTTCCGCTGGCCGAGGCGGCGGCTCTCCCGGAAACTATGTTCACCGTGTGGCACAACGTCTTCCAGCGCGGCTGCGCGAAGCCGGGCGAGACGCTGCTGGTTCACGGCGGGACCAGCGGGATCGGGACCATGGCCATCATGCTGGCCAAGGCTTTCGGAATGACGTCGATCGTCACCTGCGGCAGCGACGACAAGTGCGAAGCAGCGCTGGAAGTCGGCGCGGATCATGCCATCAATTACAAGACGGCCGATTTCGTCGAGGAGGTGAAGCGCATCACCGGGGGCGAAGGGGCCGACATCGTGCTCGACATGGTGTCGGGCGATTACGTACCGCGCAACCTGCAATGCCTGCACGAAGGCGGGCGGCACGTGACCATCGCCGTTCTGGGCGGTGCCAAGACGTCACTCAACATGGCCTATCTGATGAGCCGGCGACTGGTGATGACGGGATCGACGCTGCGCCCGCGCTCCGACCGGTTCAAGACTGCGCTATGTGCCGAAATCGCGGAGCATGTCTGGCCGCTGGTCGCCGATGGCACGATACGCCCCGTGATGGATCGCAGCTTCCCGCTGGACGATGCTGCGGGGGCGCACGAGCGCATGGAAGCGGGCGATCATATCGGCAAGATCGTGCTGGATATCGGCGCGGGCTGACACCGTCCTGCAACAAAAGAAGCGGAGCTGTCACCAAACTGTGAATCGCCTGTCACAATCGCAAGGCATGGACGGGACTCGTTCCGACAGGTTGCCCGGCCCGGGCCCTGCTGAAACGACAGGAGCGTCCCATGCTCGATACGTTGCAAGCGCCTTCGCCATCGTCCTTCACCGCGATCGGTGACTGGATCCATCATCCCCCGGCAAAACCCGCCATTCCCGAACCTGAGGGCGAGAAGCGTCGCCGGTTCCGCACGATCTGGATCAGCGATGTCCATCTGGGCACGAAAGGGTGCAATGCCGACCTGCTGATCGATTTTCTCGACCGGACCGACAGCGACACCATGTATCTCGTCGGCGACATAATCGACGGCTGGCGGCTGAAGAAAAAGATCTTCTGGCCGCCGGAGCATAACGACATTGTCTGGCGCATCCTGAAGCGTGCCAAGCGCGGCACGCGGATCATCTACATTCCCGGCAATCACGACGAGATGATCCGGCCGTTCGCGGGCATGAATTTCGGCGGGGTGGAAATCGCCCGCGCCGCGTTTCACGACACCGCCGACGGGCGCAGGCTGATGGTCCTGCATGGCGACGCATTCGACACGGTGATGCTGGCCCATCGCTGGCTCGCCTTCGTGGGCGATGCGCTTTACCACATGATGATGAAGATCAACGGCTGGGTGGCTCTGGTCCGCAAGCGGCTGGGCCTGCCCTACTGGTCGATTTCCAAGGCGGCGAAGCACAAGGTCAAGAACGCCGTCGAATTCATCTCCAAATACGAGGAAGTCGTGGCGCGCGCGGCGGGCGAGCGCGGGGTCGACGGCGTGGTGTGCGGCCATATCCATACGGCCGAGCACCGGATGTTCGACCATGAAGGGCGCAGCGTCGAATACTGGAACGACGGCGACTGGGTCGAAGGCTGCAACGCACTGGTCGAGCACGAGGATGGCCGGATGGAAATCCTCCACTGGGCGGACGAGGTTGCCCGGCGCGAGGCGGAAGAGAGCGAGAGCGCAGTTTCCGAACGGGCTGCTGCATGAACGCGCTCGCCGACCAGATGGACCTGCCCGCCGCGATCCGTTCGGAAAAACACTCCGGCAGCCTGCCCGCGCGCATCGCAATCGTGACCGATGCCTGGCATCCGCAGGTCAATGGCGTGGTGCGCACGCTGTCCACCACCGCCGCGCATCTTCGGAATCGTGGATGCGACGTCACCATTTTGTCGCCCGATGGCCACCGGTCCATCCCGTGCCCGACCTATCCCGAGATCCGGCTGGCCATTACCCTGCCGGGAGCAACAGGGCGGGCGCTGGCCAGCCTCGCGCCGGACGCGATCCACATCGCGACCGAGGGACCGCTGGGCCTTGCCGCGCGGGCCCATTGCGTGCGCCGGAACATTCCCTTCACCACCGCCTACCACACGCAGTTCCCCGATTACCTGGCGCGGCGCACGAACCTCCCCGCGAGCATGTTCTGGCCCTTCATCCGCTGGTTCCATCGCCCGTCGCAGGCGATCATGGTGGCCACGCCGACGATCCGGCGGGAATTGCGGGACCAGGGACTCGGCCATCTTCATCACTGGAGCCGCGGCGTGGACCTCGAGTGCTTTTCGCCCGATGCGCCGCCGCCGCCGGAATATGCGGAATTGCCCGGACCCATCCTGCTCTATGTCGGGCGAGTCGCGGTGGAGAAGAATATCGAAGCGTTTCTCGGCATGGACTTCCCCGGCAGCAAGGTCGTGGTCGGCGACGGCCCCGCGCTCGGGTCGCTGCAAGCTCGCTACCCGGAAGCACATTTCCTTGGCCGCCGTTCGGGCCGGGAGCTTGCCGGCTGCTATGCCGGGGCCGACGTCTTCGTCTTTCCCAGCAGGACCGACACGTTCGGCCTCGTCATGATCGAATCGCTGGCCTGCGGAACACCGGTTGCCGCCTTCCCGGTCGCAGGCCCGGCAGACATTATCGAGGATGCCGTCGGGGCCCTGTCGGAAGATCTACGCCGTGCCGCGGCCGCCGCGCTGCTGTGCGACAGGGCGGACTGCGCCGCGTTCGGCGCGCGGTACAGCTGGAGCGCGGCAACCGACCAGTTCGTCAGCGGGCTGAGCCTGCTGGACCGTGCCGCCTTGCCCTGAGCCGCGCAAACGCTTACATGGGACCGCAAGCGGCCGCTCCGAAAGGGGCGGCCCTTCTATTTTGTCAAGGATATCCTCATGGCCGACCAACCCACTCCGCTGATGCCCCATGCGACCGCCACCTGGCTGATCGACAATACCGGGCTGGCCTTCGAACAGATCGCGGAATTCTGCGGTCTGCACATTCTCGAAGTGCAGGCGATGGCCGATGATCTTGCGGGCAGCAAATATACCGGCCGCGATCCCGTCCACTCGGGCGAACTCACGCACGAGGAGATCGAGAAGGGCGAGAAGGACAGTTCCTATTCGCTGGTCATGCAGAAGGCCCCGGTCGAGGTGAAGCGCACCAAGGGTCCGCGCTACACCCCCGTGTCGAAGCGCCAGGACAAGCCGGACGGCATTGCCTGGATCCTGCGCAGCCACCCCGAGATTTCGGACGCCCAGATCGGCAAGCTGATCGGCACCACCCGCAACACGATCGGCGCGATTCGCGACCGCACGCACTGGAACATCCAGAACATCCAGGCGAAGGACCCGGTGACGCTGGGCCTGTGTTCGCAGCGCGAACTCGATGCCGTGGTGGCCAAGGCTGCGAAGAAGGCCGGGCTCGAAGGGGATGTCGCTGCGGTGGCCGCCGGCGATACGAACGACCGCGACAAGCTGATCGAGGAATTGCGGGCCGAGCGTACCGCCAACGAGAAAGCTGCTGCCGAAGCCGCCCAGGAGGCCGAAGCTGCCGAGTGGCTGGCCAACAAGCGCGCCGAAGAAGGCACGGAAGAAGCGTGATTTTCTGAAAGAATGCCGGGTTTCGCCTTGCACCGCGAGGCGTGACCCGCCATTCGGGCTTACATGGATGTAAGTAAGCTGCCGACGCACCATCCCACCCCGTGGGATACGACTTTCGAAGCTATGACGCTGCCGGAGATGTTTGCCGAAACCACGGCAAGGCAACCGGACCGGCCCCTGATCCATTTCATGGGCCGCACATACAGCTATGCCGATCTCTACACCCAGTCGGTGCGTTTTGCGGCCGGGCTGCGCGAACGCGGTATAAAGCGCGGCGACCGTGTGGGGCTGTTCCTGCCCAATGTGCCGATCTACGTCTCCGCCTATTACGGGGCGATGATGGCAGGGGCCATCGTGGTCAATTTCTCTCCCCTCTATTCCGTCGAGGAATTATCCCAGCAGGTCGCCGACAGCGGTGCGCGGTTGCTGGTGACGGTCGATGCGCCGGAACTGTACGCCACTGCGGAAAAGGTACTCGAGGCGTCTGCGCTCGAAACACTGGTCGTTGGCCGGATTTCCGACATGCTTGCCCCGCTGAAGGGCGTTGCCATGCGCGTATTCAAGCGCAGCCAGATTGCCGCCGTATCCTATTCGGACACCATCCTGCGCTGGGACGATCTGCAGGTCCGTACCGGATGGGGATCGTGGCTGGCGGAAAGCAGCAGCGAGACGCGCCCCCCTGCAACGGGCGACGTGGCCCTGCTGCAATATACCGGCGGCACGACCGGCACGCCCAAGGGCGCGATGCTGACCCATGCCAACCTCTCGATCAATGCGCGGCAGGTCGCGGGCCTCAACCCGTTCGGCGATCCGGCGGACGAGGTCTTCATGGGCGCCCTGCCGATGTTCCATGTTTTTGCGAACACCGCATTGCTGAACCATGCCGTGGCGAGCGGCGGGTCGATCGCCATCGTGCCCCGCTTCGAGGCGAAGCAGGTGCTGCAGACGATCGAGAAATACGGCTGCACAGGCTTCCCGGGCGTGCCGACCATGTTCCAGGCGCTGCTGGACCATCCCGATATCGGCAAGACCGACCTGTCGACCCTGAAGGTATGCATTTCCGGCGGCGCGCCCCTGCCGGCGCCGCTGCGCGAGAAATGGGAAGAACGGACGGGCGTGCGCATCGTCGAAGGCTATGGCCTGACGGAAAGCAGCGGCGTCGTGTCGGCCAATCCCTATGATGGCCTGCGCAAGCCCGGCACCATCGGACAGACCGTTGCATCGACCGAGATCCTGCTCTTGGACAAGGAGGACCCTTCGGTCATCGCCCCGGACGGGGAGCCCGGCGAACTGGCGATCCACGGACCGCAGATCATGTCCGGATACTGGAACCGTCCAGAAGCGGCAAAGGACGTCTTCGTCCAGCATCACGGCAAGCAATGGCTGCGCACCGGCGACGTCGCTACCGTGGACGAGGACGGGTTCCTCGAGATCGTGGACCGCATCAAGGACATGATCGCGGTCGGCGGGTTCAAGGTATTCCCGAGCCAGGTCGAGGACGTACTGCTCGAGAACGACGCGGTGAAAGAGGCGCTGGTGATCGGCGTGCCGGACGATTACCGGGGCGAAGTGCCGCGCGCCTATGTCACGTTGAACGAGGGGGCGGACGCCACCGCGCACGGGCTGGCAGACTGGCTGAATGCGCGCGTCGGCAAGCACGAGCGGGTAGACGAAGTCGTCATCCGCGACGAATTGCCCAAGACGATGATCGGCAAGCTCGACCGCAAGGCGCTGCGGGCCGAGGTTCTCTGACGGGGCGACAGACCGGGACGGGGCATGCCCTTCCCGTGCAATCGGTTCAGGTAGCGATGGAGAGCTGCGGCTCGTCGCCTGCGCTGCCCGGCTTCGCAGCCAGTGGCGATTGCGGCTGTGCCTTCCCGCTGCCTCGCGGGGCGAACCGGCCATCGACCTGCGCGCCCTGCTCGATCGTCAGCGCGTCGTAGTGGACGTCGCCGGTGATGGTCGCAGAGCGCAGGATCACCAGTTCGCGGGCATCGATGGATCCGTCCACGGTCCCTGCGAGCCGGGCGGATTCCGCCTTGATCGCGCCTTTCACGCTGCTTCCTTCGCCCTGAACCAGGCTAGCACAGGTGAGGTCGCCATTGACCGTCCCGTCGACGTGAAGCTCGGTCGATGCGCTGATGTCGCCGGTGATGACGATATCTGCGCCGATGACGGAAAAGCTGCCGGAGCTGTTGGACTTAGCCATCGGCGCGGGCCTTGGCGCTGCGGGAGACTGTGTCTCGTCGTGCTTCTTTGAGAACATCGGGGGCTGCCTCCAGGAAGGGACGCGGATTGACCGCGCGATTGTTGATGCGAACCTCGAAATGGAGGTGCGGGCCGGTCGAGCGGCCGGTGCTGCCGATGGCGCCGATGGTCTTGCCTGCCTCGACCTTCTGGCCGACCCTGGCATCGAAGCGCGACATGTGGGCGTAGCGGGTCATCAGGCCGTTGCCGTGCTGGATTTCGACCGTCTTGCCGTATCCACCCTTTGTGCCGACAAAGCTGACCGTGCCGTCTGCCGCCGCAAAGATGGGGGCACCGGTGGGGCCGCGGAAATCGAGGCCGGAATGCATTGCGCCGGCGCCGGTGAACGGGTCCCGGCGATAGCCATAGCTCGACGTGACGGCCGCGACATCGGCGGGCGAAACCTGCGGGATGCCTGCCAGGCCGCGCTCGAGCGCGCCCATGCGGGCAAGGGACAGGCCCAGCCGCTCGAACCGCGGATCGATTTCACCGTCGGCGCCGAATTTCTCCAGCGGACCACCCATGGCCTCGCGCTCTGCACCGGCAAGCATCGTGGTCGGGTTGAGACCCAGCTTGCGGATGGCTTCCTCGGCGCGCTGCGCACGGCGATCGGCATAGCGCGTCAGGCGTTCGACGAAGGCAAGCTGGCGCGCTTCGAGTTCGGCCAGGCTCCTGGCTTCGGGCAGGGCAGCGCTGACCTTGTCGACGGTCTTTGCCGTCTCGCTGGAAGAATCGGTTACCGTTTCGCCTGCCTTTGCATCGCTGGGCAGCGCAGCAACCATGTCTTCGATGAAGGTCTGCCTGCGTTCGAGATCGCTGGCGACAGACCCCAGGTCTTCGCGATAGGCCTCGACACGCTCGGACGCGGTTGCGACCTGCGCCTCGCGTTCCAGCAGCGAGAGACGATCGGCGGCTGCACGGTATTGCAGCCAGCTCATGACGCCCATGCTGACGGCCCAGACAAGCAGGGCGACGACGATACCGCCGGCGACCAGTTTCTGAGCGCGCGAAGAGATTTTGATGAAGCGGACATTGCCCTGCGAGCGCATGAAGAATTCGCGCTCGGGAAACAGGTTTGCCATGCGGCTGGCTATGCCGCCGCTATCGGTTCCAGAAATCAAAGCGACCCCGTACTTTTCTTTTTTGACCCGGGCGGGGCTTAGGCAGCGAAACCCGGCAGGTCGAATCCGGGCGGCGATTCTGTGGCCGAACCGAGAGAGTCGAGCGGTGAAACGTTATTCGGACCGAAAATTCGCGGGTTTTTCGGGAACCAATCGCGGGACACGCAATTCCTGTCCTTCTGCGCTGATGCGCCTCGTCCATGACAAGCGCCTTGGTGCTTGCTAGGCGGAGCTCATGCCGGATTCTCCCGCTAATCGCATGTTTCGCAACGCTTCCCGCCAGTCGCCAGGCCCGGAGACGGAATGACCGGTATGCGAACGGGCCTGCTCGGTGGCAGCTTCAATCCGGCCCATGGCGGACACCGCCGTATCTCCCTGTTTGCCATGGAAGCGCTCGGCCTCGACGTGGTCTGGTGGCTGGTTTCCCCCGGGAACCCGCTGAAACCAAAGGAAGGCATGGCGCCGCTGCAGGCGCGCTATCGCAGCGCGCTGAAGATGTCTCGCCGCGCGCCGATACGCCCCACCGCGATCGAGCGGGAGCTGGGCACGCGCTACACGGTGGATACCCTCTCGCGGATTACCCGCCGCTATCCGAAACGGGATTTCGTGTGGTTGATGGGATCGGACAACCTCGCCTCGTTCCACCGCTGGAAAGACTGGCGCGACATCGCGCGAATCATGCCGATTGCGACGATTGCGCGGCCCGGCTATGATGCGGCTGCCGTTGCCAGCCCCGCAATGGCGTGGCTTGCGACCCACCGCGTGTCGCCGGCCGTCTTTCGCAAACGGGGCCAATGGAGTGCGCCGACCCTGGTGATGATGCGTTTCGATCCCGACCCGCGATCGGCGACGTCCATTCGTCGCAGCGATCCGGAATGGGCTGCGCGCATGGGCAGCGGACCGCTGCGCGACCAGGTAACGCACCGACCGATTCCCGGCGAAGGCGTGACGGGGTGAACGGCCCGACTCGCAAATTGCCCAAACGCACCCCATCTACTTGTCATGACAGGAGTAACCACGACGCCGATGACGCAGGCGCAAACCGATATGCCTCATTCCGATCCCAGCTCCATTCCCGCCGAAATGGATGACAGCTTGCCCGAAAATCCGCTCGAACAGGCGGAGCCCGGTTCGCTGCACCATCTGGTTCTGACGCAGCTGGACGATGACCAGGCACAGGAAATGGTTTCGATCCCGCTCGCCGGGAAAAGCTCGATTGCGGATCATATGGTGATCGCGTCGGGCCGCTCTACGCGGCAGGTCGCCTCGATGGCGCAGAAACTGGCCGAAACGGTGAAGCAGGCGGGCCATGGCCCCGTGCGGCTGGAAGGCCTTCCGGCCGCGGACTGGGTGCTGATCGATTGCGGCGACGTGGTCGTGCACCTGTTCCGGCCAGAGGTTCGCAGCTTCTACAATCTGGAGCGCATGTGGGCGTTCGGAGACGCGCCGCCCGTCGGCGGCAACGTCTGACAGTGGGTCTGACACTGGGTCTGACACTGCATCCGACCCTGCGCCTCCTTCGCTGAGCGCGCGGGGGCGCAGGCCCGGCCGGGAGATACGATCATCCTCCTCCACGTCATCGCCCGCGGGAAGATTGCTCGGTCCCCCGAGGCCGACCTCGTCGCGCGATACGAGAAGCGGCTGACATGGCCCCTCAAACTGACCGAACTGCCCGAAACGGGGGGCCGGATACCCGATCCCCAGTCCCCTTTCCGCACCGTCCTGCTCGACGAGCGGGGGAAGGATCTCGCTTCCGAGAAGCTGGCCGAAACGCTGGGGCGCTGGCGGGACGACGGAATCCGGGAAACCCGGTTCGTGCTGGGCGCGGCGGATGGACATGCCGATGCGGAGCGGGACGAGGCCGATCTGCTGCTCGCCTTCGGCAGTGCGACATGGCCGCACCTGATGGCTCGCGCGATGCTGATGGAGCAGCTTTACCGGGCGACCGCCATCCTTGCCGGCCACCCCTATCATCGGGCAGGCTGACCGCATGAGCCTGCGCCTTTCCTTAACCGCCCTGATCGTCGCCGGCGCGCTGGGCGCGGCCATGCTGGTGGCGGTTCCGGTCACCGGGCAGCAGGATAGCGCGCTGGACGATCCCGAATCGACCCGTGCCGCCATGCAACGCGCCGAGGCCGAGGCGAAGCGGGCCCGGCAACGCGGCGCCCAGCTCGAGGAAGAGGCGGCGAAAGCAACCGCCGAGGCAGAGAAAACCGCGCAGGAAGCCGCCGCGCTGGCCGCTCGCATCCAGGAAGCGGAAGCAGGGATCGTGGCTGCCGAATCGCGCCTGTCCCTGATCCAGGCGGAACGACGCAAGCTCGACCGGCAGCTGGCGCAGCGGCGCGAACCGCTGGTGCGGTTGACCGCGGCCTTGCAGAATTTCGCCCGCAGGCCGCTGGCCCTTTCGGCGCTGAAGCCAGGCTCGCTGCGAGAGACGGTCTATCTTCGCGCCTTACTCGATTCGACCGTGCCGCAGGTCCGTCAGCGCACGGCCGCCCTTCGCAGCTCGATCGAGCGGGGACAGGCGCTTGCCCGCGAAGCGGACCAGGCGATTGCCACGCTGCGCGAGCAGGAGACGGTGCTCGGCGGCAGACAGCGTGAACTCGCTGCACTCGAAAGCCGCCAGCGTATCGTGTCGCGGCAGGCGAGCGGGGCGGCGGCAAGGGAGGCGGAGCGTGCGCTGGCCCTGTCGGAAGAAGCGCGCGACCTGTCGGGCCTGGTGCGCGAGCTGTCTTCCGCGGCCGAGCTTCGGGAAGAACTGGCAGCACTGCCCGGACCGGTCTTGCGTCCTTTCGGCGACAACGCGGCAGTCGCCGCGCAATCACCCGATGCGACCCCGTCGGCCACGGCCAGCGCCTCGAACACGACCGGTGGACGGGGCCACCTCGCCCCGGTGGACCTGCAACTGCCTGTTGCTGGACGGACGGTCGCGGGGTTCGGATCGGTCTCGCCGTCGGGCATACGTTCGGAAGGCGTGACCATCGTCCCACGCGGCGGCGCACAGGTCATCGCGCCGGCAGCCGGGCGCGTGGCCTTCGCCGGGCCTTATCGCGGGTTCGGGCGGATTGTCATCCTGGAGCATGGCGGCGGCTGGACCAGCCTCGTCACCGGCCTTGCGAGGAGCGATGTCGACGTTGGCGAGGAACTGGTGGCGGGCGCCCCGCTGGGCGTTGCGGGGGTAGAGGATCCCGAGGTCACGCTGGAGCTCAGGCGTGGCCAGAGGGCCGTCAATCCGCTCGATTACGTGGGCTGACGGTTCCTGGCCCCTTGTCGCCCGGCACAGCACTTCAGACCGATGCCTCGACACTGGTCCAAATCCTCATCTTCCGTTCACGCCTGATGCGCGATAGTGTCCGCAATGCCCGGAGAACACGTATTATGAAATTCGCTCCCATCATCCGCTCTGCCGCGCTTGTCACCGCAGTCGCGCTGATCCCGGCAACCACGGCCGGCTTCGCGCAGGTCGATGGCCGCGCCGGTCCGGAATTTGCGAAGCTGTTTGCGACCTACCAGCAGATCAAGGCGGCCTATGTCGACGAGGTCGATAACGAGCAGCTCGTGCGCGGGGCGATCGACGGGATGCTGGCCAGCCTCGATCCCCATTCCGCCTATCTCGACGGCAGCGACCTGCAACGCCTCGAAACCCTGATCGACGGGAATTATTCGGGGCTCGGCCTGTCGGTCATCATGGATGATGGCGCGGTCAAGGTCATCAGCCCGTTCCGCGGCAGTCCGGCGGAACAGTCGGGCGTGAAGGCCGGGGACTTCATCACCCATCTCGACGGCAAGCTGATCTATGGCGGCGACCTCGACGATGCTGTCCAGCAGATGCGCGGGCAGGCGGGGACCGACATCACACTCACGCTGTTCCGCGCCGGCCGCGACGAGCCGTTCGACGTCACCGTGACGCGCGGCGTGATCGAGCTGGAGCCTGTGACGCATGAACTGATGGACGGCAATATCGGCCATATCAGCGTCAACGAATTCTCCCGCGATGTCGGGGCCGACGTCTATGCCGCTTGGGATGCGCTGCAACAGGAAGCGTCCGGCCGGATGAACGGCCTGGTCCTCGACATGCGCTCCAATCCCGGCGGTTCGCTGGACGAGGCGGTCGCGCTTTCGGACCTGTTCCTCGATTCGGGCAGCATCGTATCCCAGCGCGGGCGCGAGCGTGGCGAGAATCGCCTCTACGAAGCCGAATCCATCTTCCGCGGGGACATGGCGAAGGGCGTGCCCATCGTGGTCCTGATCGACGCAGGCTCGGCTTCTGCCAGCGAAATCGTCGCGGGGGCGCTGCAGGACCATCGCCGTGCGCTGGTGATGGGAGAGCGCAGCTTCGGCAAGGGCAGCGTCCAGTCGCTGTTGCCGCTGGGCCGTGACGCGGCGCTGAAACTGACGACGGCGCGGTATTATACGCCGTCGGGCCATTCGGTGCAGGAAGGCGGGATCAAGCCCGACATCAAGGTGCCGCAGCTCTCCGATCCCGATCTTGCCCGCCGCACGAAATACCAGATGCGCGAGTCGGACCTTCGCGGGCATCTCGTCAACGAACTCGGCCTCAAGGACGAAGAGCTCGAGAACGACAAGACGATCGATCCGCGCTTCGTGAAAACGGCTGAGGAACTGGAAGCGGAAGGCATCAAGGATTTCCAGCTGCATTACGCTCTGGAAACCCTGCGCCGGACGACGCCCAGTTCCGTCGCCATCCGCAAGTAGGGCCGCATGACCGAAACGCCCTCGGTCCGGCTTGCCCGGCAGATCGCCCTCGCGGCTCCAGCCCTGCTGCTGGCGGGCGCCTATGTCGGCCAGTATGCATTCGGCCTTTATCCGTGCGAGATGTGCTGGTGGCAGCGATGGCCGCATTTCGCAGCGGTCGCCTTGGGATTGCTTGCCGCATTTGTCGGCCCGGCGCGCGTCTGGACCGCCTTTGCCGCGCTGGCGATCCTGACGTCGGGACTGATCGGTGGTTTCCATGCGGGTGTCGAATATGGCTGGTGGGAAGGCATCACCGGATGCGCCACCTCGAACACCGTGGCAGCGGGCGATGCGCTCGATTCGATCCTCAATGCGCCGCTGGTGCGATGCGATCAGGCACCTTGGGACCTGCTGGGCGTATCCCTTGCAGGATGGAACTTCCTGATTTCGACCGGCGCGGCGATTGCCATCCTGTGGCTGATCGGCCGCAAGGACCCGGCGCTGGCATGAACGGACCGAAGCTATGACGAGCAAGAACGACATCGATCGCATGATCCGGGTGGACCAGGCAGGCGAGTTCGGGGCGACCCGCATCTATGAAGGCCAGCTTGCCGTGATGGGCGACCGCGGACCCCATTCGGGGGAAATCCGCGCCATGGCCCGGCAGGAAGAAGGACACCGGGCCGAATTCGATGCCCTGATGGCAGAGCGCGGCGTTCGCCCGACGGCGCTCCAGCCATTCTGGAACGTCGCCGGTTACGCGCTGGGCGCGGCCACCGCGCTGATCGGGCCAGAGGCCGCCATGGCGTGCACCGCTGCGGTCGAAGAGGAAATCGACAAGCATTATTCCGACCAGCTCGACCGTCTGGAGGAAAGCGGCGCGGATCCCAGGCTCGCCGACATGATCGAACGCTTCCGCGAGGACGAGCGCGAGCATCGCGACGCCGCGCTGGCTGCTGGCGCGGAAAAGGCACCGGCCTATCCGCTGCTGTCGGGCGTGATCCGCCTGGGCTGCAAGGCGGCGATCCGCATTAGCGAGCGAATCTGAAACGGGAACGCCCGGGCGCCCGATACGCTTTTCAGGCAGATACTTCAGACGATATTCAGGGCCGCGCGCCGTTTATGGCTGCCATTCACGCCCGATCCCAAAGGTAGGAAACCGATGCACTTGCGCTCTCTCACTCTCCCGCTCGCCGCCGGAATCATGGCTGCTTCCACTCCGGCGCTGGCGCAGGATTCGGCGGGCGACCGCGTGAACATGGTCATCGTCTATGGCGACGACGATGTGCAGCCGACGGCCAATGCGGACGAGATCGTCGTCGTCGCGCGCCTTCCCGAGAGCGAGCGTTATCGCATTCCCGAAACCCTGCGCTTCAGCGACGATCCCTCCAACACCGCGTGGGCGCAGCGGGTCGAAAGTTTCCAGTTCATCGGCGATTTCGGCACGTTTTCCTGCTCCCCCACGGGCGCCGGCGGATCGACCGGCTGTACCCAGGAACTGATCGACGCGGCCTATGGCGAGCGGCGCGAAAGCTCGGAAGTGCGCTTCGGACAGCTGATTGCCGAGGCGCGCGCCGCCCGGCTTGCAACAATCGACGAAGACGCGGCCATTCGCCAGGCAGAGGTCGAAGCGATCGAACGCGAATATCTCGAACGGCTGGAGGCGGAGCGCGCCGCACCCGTAGGTGACGAAGTCGTCGACGGCAGCCCGCCGCCGCTCATCGACACCGAAGGCCGCGCCATCCCGTCCGCCCCGGAGCGCGAAGGTCCGTTCGACGACGGCGCCGGGGAGCCGTTGCCGGTCGATGCCAGCGCGCCGGCACAGATCGGCGGAGATAACTGACGCGGTGCGGGTTCGGCTGTTCTCCGGACCCGTTAAGCCAAATCGTCGCGTAATTCGCTACGCATTTCGCCGTGTGGGCTAGCATCGCCTTAACCTTCGATGGTTAATGGCGGCGGCATGACCACGCGCAAGATCCTGACCGTATTCGGCACCCGTCCCGAAGCCATAAAACTGTTCCCGCTCGTCCATGCGCTGGAAGCCGATGAGCGGTTCGACAGCCATGTCCTGGTGACCGGGCAGCATCGCGGGATGCTGGACCAAGTGCTGGACATTGCGGGGATCACGCCGGACGACGATCTGGACGTGATGCAGCCGGACCAGACGCTGGATGCACTCACCGCGCGCCTTCTGACCGGTATCGGCGAGGTCATGGACCGGGTAAGGCCAGACCACGTCGTGGTGCAGGGCGATACGGCCACCGCCATGTGCGGCGCGCTGGCCGCCTATTACCGCAAGATCCGGGTCTGCCATGTCGAAGCGGGCCTTCGCAGCAGGGATATCTATCATCCCTGGCCCGAAGAGGTGAACCGGAAGATCATCGGCAGCATGGCCGCGATCCATTGTGCGCCGACCGAGGTTTCGCAGGCTGCGCTGCTGCGCGAGAACGTCGATCCCGCCATTGTCCATGTGACCGGCAACACGGTGATCGACGCGCTCCACTGGATCACCGCGAAGGTCGAGGAAGAGCCCGGCCTGGCAAGCGGTCTTGCCGAGGTAGAGAAGCGCTTTGCCGGCAAGCGTATCATCGGCATGACCAGCCATCGGCGCGAAAATTTCGGCGAGGGCATGCGGGCCATTGCCGATGCCGTCAAACGGATCGCCGCGCGGGACGATACCGCGATTGTTTTCCCGGTCCACCTGAACCCCAATGTCCGCGCGGTGATGAACGAGGAATTGTCGGGGCTGGATAATGTCGCGCTGCTGGAACCGCTCGATTACCCGCATTTCGCCCGCCTGTTGGATATATGCCATCTGATGCTGACCGATAGCGGCGGCGTGCAGGAAGAGGCGCCCGCGCTTGGCAAACCCGTACTGGTGATGCGCGAGACGACCGAGCGGCCGGAAGGCGTCGATGCCGGCACAGCGAAGCTGGTGGGTACGGATGCCGACAGGATCGTGGCCGAAGTGACGGCGCTGCTGGACGACCCCGCGGCCTATGAAGCCATGGCCCGCGCCCACAATCCGTTCGGCGATGGCCGTTCCGCGATGCGGATCGCCGACCTGCTGGCGCAATAAGACACGGCACTCGCGCAAGCGTTACCCCTATATTTACCTCGTCCTGCCAAGGCTGGCGGCCAGACTTAGCTAGCAGGACACACGACCACCATGATTGGCGAAAACAAACCCGACGTCTGCGTTGTCGGCCTCGGTTACATCGGGCTCCCGACCGCGGCGGTCATTGCCAGTAGCGGCTGCCCGGTCACGGGCGTCGATGTCAGCCAGGCCGTTGTCGACACGATCAATCGGGGCGAGATCCATATCGAGGAAGTCGACCTCGACGGACTGGTTCGCTCGGTTGTCCAGCGCGGCACGCTGAAGGCGTCCACGCAGGTCCGGCCGGCAGACGTATTCGTCATCGCCGTGCCGACCCCGTTCGAGAAGGACGGCAAGCATACGCCCGACACCAGCTATGTCATGAGCGCGGCGACGGAAGTCGCAGGCGTGCTGAAGGCAGGCGACACGATCATCCTGGAATCGACATCGCCGGTAGGTACGACCGCGGCGATGCGCGACCTCATCGCAGGGCTGCGGCCCGATCTCGCCATGCCCGGGCTGACCGACAGGACGCCCGACGTCTCGATCGCCTATTGCCCCGAACGCGTCCTGCCCGGAAAAATCCTGGAAGAACTGATCCGCAACGATCGGTCCATTGGCGGTATCACGCCCCGCTGCGCTCGGAAGGCGCTCGCATTCTACAAGCGTTTCGTGCGCGGTGAATGCGTGACGACCGATGCCGCCAGCGCAGAGATGACCAAGCTGGTCGAAAACGCGTTTCGCGACACCAATATCGCCTTTGCGAACGAACTCAGCATGATTGCCGATGCGCAGGGACTGGACGTCTGGGAAGTGATCCGGCTGGCCAACCGCCATCCGCGCGTCAACATCCTCCAGCCCGGACCCGGCGTGGGCGGGCACTGCATCGCGGTCGATCCGTGGTTCATCGTCCATGGCGCGCCGGAACAGGCGAACATGATCCGGCAGGCGCGGCAGACCAACGATGCGAAGATGCATCACGTCCTTGCCCGGGCCAAAGCGCTGGTGGACGACAACCCGAACGCGCAGATCGCCTGTCTCGGCCTCGCCTTCAAGGCGAATATCGACGATTTCCGCGAAAGCCCGGCCCGATACGTGGCCGCGGCGCTGGCCCGCGATTACGGCGATCGCATCAGCGTGGTCGAACCCTATGCGGCAGAACTGCCGAGGGAATTCGACGGCACCGGCGCGTCTCTGGTCGACATCGACGCGGCGCTCGAAACGTGCGACGTCATGATCGTGCTGGTGGACCATGACGTCTTCAAGGTCATCCCGGCGGAAGAGCGCGCTCATGCGGCCATCTACGACACGCGCGGCATCTGGCCGGACGCGCAGGTGAAGCGCACGGCGCCGGGCCTGCGTCTCGCCAGCTAAGGGTCTCCGGGCGGTGGCCGCCGGGGCCCCGCCTAGACTTGGTGATAGGTGCGGTACCAGTCGACGAAGGCCGGCACGCCGGTCTCTACACCCGTGGTCGGTTCGTACCCCAGGTCGCGACGGATCGCCTCGATATCGGCATAGGTCTTGTGAACGTCCCCCGGCTGCATGGGGAGCATCTCCATCTCCGCCTTGCGGCCGATCGCACTTTCCAGGACGGCGATGACGTCCATCAGCTTTTCCGACTGATGATTTCCGATATTGTAGAGCGCGTGCGGCTTCACGCTGCCGCCCGCCTTCACAGTGCCATCGTCTGCTGGCGGCGCGTCGATGCAGGCGACGACCCCTGAAACGATATCGTCGATGAAGGTGAAGTCCCGGTACATATCGCCATTATTGAAAACCGGAATGGTTTCCCCGGCGAGGATACGCTTCGTGAATTTCCAGAGCATCATGTCCGGGCGGCCCCACGGTCCGTAAACGGTGAAGAACCGGAGGCCGGTCAGCGGGATGCGGTAAAGATGGGCGTAGGTTTCGCTCATCAACTCGTCCGCCTTCTTGGTCGCGGCATAGAGCGAGACGGGATAATCCGCCCGGTCCTCGACAGCGAAGGGCAGTTTCGTATTGCCGCCATAGACGCTGGAGGAACTGGCATAGACCATCGGTACTTCGCGCGCCCGTGCCAGTTCCAGCATGTTGACGTGCCCCACGAGATTCGACTGGACGTAGGCATGCGGGTTCTCGATCGAATACCGGACGCCTGCCTGTGCGCCGAGATGCACGATCCTGTCGAATGCCTCCCCCTCCAGCGCGGCGGCGAGGGCGGCGTTGTCGGCGAAATCGACCTTCCGGAACGAAAAGCCGTCGCCGAGGCGCTTCAGCCGGTCTTCCTTCAGCGAAACCTGGTAATAGTCGTTGAGATTGTCGATGCCGAGCACCTGATCTCCGCGCGCCAGCAACCGCTCGGCCAGCGCCGCGCCGATGAAACCGGCAGCCCCGGTAATGAGAACGCGCATGGTGAAAGCACCCCTTGTTAAGCAGTTCCGTTCTAAAGCAAAAAGCCCGAACGTGGATTTGAGTCGGCACAAGCTCGGTGGCGTCAGCGGGCCAGTTCGCGCACGCGGCGGCGCAGATAATGGGCATAGCCCGTAGCGCCCAACCCATCCGCGCCGGCCAGCGCGGCGTACGCGTCGATCCAGCCCAATTCCAGTCCCATTTCCTCTAGACGCGCGATCTTGATCCCGGTGCGGTGCTCCAGCGTGCAGATATAAGCAATCGTTTCATGCAACGAACCATGCGTTGCGGTATTATGCCAAGCATATCCGCGGCCCAAACGGCTGACTGTCAGCGTGCCCTTTTCCAGATAGGCGCGGTTGATGTCGGTGATCTCCAGTTCGCCGCGCGCTGGGCGCGATGTTCGCGGCTATATCGCACACCTGACCGTCGTAGAAATAGAGACCAGTAATCGCCCAGTTCGATTGGGTTCGGCAGGCTTCTCCTCGACCGAGGTTGCCTTGCCGCTGCTGTCGAAATCGACGACGCCGTACCGCTCCGGGTCTTCGACATGATAGGCAAAGACATTGGGACCGCGGGCCTGCGCCTCTTCGGCAGCCGCGCGGCATTTTTCGCCCATCTTGTCGCCGTGATAGATGTTGCCGCCCAGGATCAGCGCGCTGGGCTGTCCGTTCACGAAGTCGCGCCCGATGATGAATGCCTCCGCAAGGCCATTCGGATCGGGTTGCACGGCATTGGACAGGTCGATGCCGAACGCACTGCCATCGCCGAGCAGGGCCTCGAACACGGGCAGGTCGCGGGGGGTGGAGATAATCAGGACTTCGCGAATGCCTGCCAGCATCAGGACCGACAGCGGATAATAGATCATCGGCTTGTCGAAGACGGGCAAAATCTGCTTCGACACCGACATCGTCGCAGGATAGAGGCAGCGTTCCGCTGCTGCCTGCCAGAATAATACCCTTCATCTTCGCCGATTCCCGTTTGTCTAATGGTGATTGCTCTCGCCGGCTCCGCCTAGAGGCGCGCTCGCACCGACACAAGTCGACCGGCTATCGCCGTCAGAACCCGAGATATTGCTTCAACCCATCGCCCATCGCAGCATTCGACAAATGTTCATTCGACCGAGATGTCGGGGGCGTCTTCCTGCTTCATGCCGACCGTGTGATAGCCCGCATCGACATGGTGCACTTCGCCGGTAACGCCTGCCGACAGGTCGCTGCACAAATAGAGGCCGGCGCCGCCGACATCCTCGATGCTGACATTGCGGCGCATCGGTGCGTTGTATTCGTTCCATTTCAGGATGTAGCGGAAATCGCCGATTCCGCTGGCAGCCAGCGTCTTGATCGGGCCGGCGCTGATCGCGTTCACGCGGATGCCGTCGGGGCCCAGATCGTTCGCGAGGTAGCGAACGCTGGCCTCCAGCGCTGCCTTGGCAACGCCCATGACGTTGTAATGCGGGATGACCTTTTCCGCGCCGTAATAGCTCAGCGTGACGATGGACCCGCCGGTTTCCGGCATCATCTTGGCCGCACGCTGCGCCACCGCGACGAGCGAATAGGCGGAGATGTTCATCGTGGTCAGGAAATTGTCTAGACTGGTATCGACATATTTGCCGCGCAGTTCATTCTTGTCCGAATATCCGATGGCGTGGATCACGAAGTCCAGGCTGTCCCACCGCTCCGCCAGATTGGCGAAGGCAGCGTCCAGCGAATCCATGTCGGACACGTCGCATTCGAAGGTGAAGTCGCTTCCCAGTTCCTGCGCCAGCGGTTTTACCCGCTTTGCCAGCGCGTCGCCCTGATAACTGAAGGCCAGCTGTGCGCCCTGGTCGGCGAGCTGTTTCGCAATCCCCCACGCAAGCGATTTGTTGTTGGCGAGGCCCATGATCAGCCCGCGCTTTCCAGCCATCAATCCGGTCATTCTGCACCTTCCCTGGCAGCGGCGGCAGCACGTTCGGCCGCCCGTCTGCGATTATCCGCCTGCCCGATCACGTCTTCTTCCTCGGGCGTTTCGGCAAGCGCGGCGTTCAGTTCCGCGCCGACCACCATCCCTAGGCCCACCAGCCAGAAAAAGAAAAGCGTGATCATCATGCCCGCCAGCGATCCGTAGGTGAGATCGTAGGCGAAGAACTGCCGCAGCACGACGGGCAGGGCGATGGTCACCCCGACCCACCAGATTGTGACGGCCAGCGCGCCCGGCCACTTCGGATAGCGGCGATTGCGATAGGATTTCGGCGTCAGTGTGTAGAACAGCATGTACATCGACCCGAACAGGCCCAGCGCCGGAACGAAGCGCGCCAGCGCAAGCTGGGATATGACGTCGGTCAGCCACGGGAAATATGCATCAATGACCTGCTGCGCCGTTCCGATGATGACCTGCGCCAGCAGCGACAGCATCAGCAGGATGACGGCCCCGATGATGACCCCGGCCGATGCAATACGGTATTTCCAGAAAGCCTGGGTCGCCTGCGTCCCATAGGCACGGCGCAGCATGTCGCGGATGGTTTCGACGAGGCTGCTGACCGTCCACAGTCCCACCAGCCCGCCGGCCCATAACAGCCAGCCGGACCGCGATTCGATGACGTTGCGAGCCACGGGTTCGATGACCTCGGCCACCACCGGCGGCAGGGCCATGATGACGGCGTTGATCGTGGCGGCCCGCTCGGAGTCCTCACCGATCACCGAGAACAGCGCAGCGCCCGTGATGAAGAACGGGAAGATGGCCAGCATCGACAGATAGGCCAGATTGCCCGCGTGAATGAACCCGTCGTTGAAGGTACCGACCGCCACCCGTTTGACGATTTCGAAAATGCGCGAGCCGGGCCCGACCCGTTCGGTGACCCGGCCTGTTACAGCGCCCGAGAAGCGAATCGCATGGCGGCGCCTGTCTTCCGGGCTCAGGGACTGGACGATCCGTTCTTCGGGATCCGGCAGGCGTTCGTCCGGGTCATAGACCTCGCGCCAGCCCTTCATGATGGATTACACCCCAAGGGAAGCCCGGGGGTTTCCGGGATCGGACCAGTCCCCCAGCGCCTCTTCCAGCGACGAAAGGTCGTCTGGCAGGGTGATACGCAGGGTCACCAGCTGGTCGCCGCGCCCACCGCTCTTGGTCGAGAAGCCGCGCCCCTTCAGGCGCATGACCGTGCCGCCGGACAGGCCGGGCTTCACCGTCAGCATGACCGGACCATCGACGGTCGGGACCTTGATCTTCGCGCCCTTCACCGCTTCCGAAACGCTGACCGGGAGGTCCAGCCGCACGTCCTGTCCGTCACGCTCGAAATAGGCGTGGCGGTCGATCGACACGGTGACCAGGCCGTCGCCATTGCCGCCCGGACCGCGCTCGCCCTTGCCTTTCAGCCGCATCTGCGTGCCGTCCTCGACGCCGGCGGGCAATTTCAGGTCGATCGTCTTGCCATCGGCCAGCGTGATGCGCTGGTCGGCGCGCGTCGCCGCTTCGGTAAAGGGGACGCGCAGTCGATAGGCGATGTCGGCACCCTTCTGCGGCGGAGGGGGCCTGCGCCCCCCGCCGAAGGGAGAGCCGCCGCGCTGGCGGGCACCGCCGCCGCCGAACAGGCCTTCGAAAATATCGCCCAGATCGGCTTCACCGCCGCCAAAGCCCTGGAAATCCTCTGCCCGGAAGCCGCCCTGCTGGCCGCGTCCGCCCCCATAGCCGCCCCCGAAACCGCCGCCGCCCATGCCGGCAAACGGGTTCGCAGGATTGCCGTCGCCGTCGATCTCGCCCCTATCGTATTGCGCGCGCTTGTCCTTGTCGGACAGCAGGTCGTAGGCCTGCGTCACCTTGCCGAACTTGTCGGCGGCGGCGGGATTGTCCTTGTTGGTGTCGGGGTGCAGTTCTTTCGCAAGCTTGCGATACGCGCTCTTGATCTCCTTCTCGGAGGCGGTTCGCGGGACACCCAGTGTGGCATAAGGATCGGCCATTCCTTGCAGCTAGGGAGGCGATGCTCCCCATGCAAGCGCGGTAACGTTCTGCAATCGGCGGAAATGAAGGCTGGGGCCGCGCTCTTCGGGAAGCCGACGGGAACATCGACAAAGCCCGATCGATTGGACACTGCACTCACGCTTCCCCGATATTGAGGAACCCTCGATGAATTCTGCCCAGACAGACCCCGGCAAAAGCGCCATCCCCGCGACCGACCCCTTCGCCCTGTTCGACGAATGGCTGGCAAAGGCGAAGGAGAGCGAACCGAACGATCCCAATGCCATGGCGCTGGCAACCGCTGCGCCCGATGGCGCGCCGTCGGTGCGCATGGTCCTGCTCAAGGGGCATGGGCGGGATGTCGGCGGCCCGAAGGGCGGCTTCACCTTCTACACCAATGCGAGAAGCCGCAAGGGCAAGGAAATTCGCGCAAACGACCAGGCAGCGTTGCTGTTTCACTGGAAGAGCCTGCGCCGGCAAATCCGCATCGAAGGGACGCTGACCGAAGTCGATCCGGAAGCGGCGACTGCCTATTTCCATTCCCGCAGCAGGGATTCGCAGCTGGGTGCGGTTGCGTCTTTCCAATCCAGCCCGCTGGAAGAACGGCAGGTCTTCCTCGACCGGTTCGAGCAGGTGAAGGAGCAATTCGAAGGCGACGAGGTAGAGCGCCCCGCGCACTGGACCGGGTTCACGCTTGCACCGCAAGCCATCGAGTTCTGGCTCGACCGGCCGAACCGCCTGCATGATCGCCGGGTTTTCACACGCGCAGGAGACGGCTGGACCGATACGCTGCTCTACCCCTAATGGGGACTGCGTGACCCAGGACGACGACCGACTGACCCGCAACCGGCTGGCGCGCAGCGCCGCGATGGCATCGATCACGGTGGCGGCCGTTCTGGTCGCCCTGAAATTGTGGGCCAGTGTCGAGACGAATTCGGTCGCCATGCTCGGCAGCCTGGCCGACAGCGCGCTGGACCTTGTCGCCAGCCTCGTCACCCTGTTCGGTGTGGTCTATGCCGCGATGCCGGCGGATGACGATCACCGCTTCGGCCACGGCAAGGCGGAGGCGATCGCGGCCATCGTTCAGGTCGTCCTCATCGCGCTCAGCGCCTTTGCCCTGGTCGTGCGCAGCATCCAGCAATGGATGGAGGACGTACCCGTGGGCGAGGCGCCCGTGGGGATCGGGGTGTCGGTGGCCGCCATCGCGCTGACCTTCGTGCTGCTCTGGTGGCAGCGTTACGTCCTGTCGCGAACCGGTTCGGTCGCCATCCGGACGGACCACGTTCATTACCAGGGCGACCTGCTGCTGAACCTTGCCGTGATCGCGGCGCTGGTCCTGCAGACGCAGCTGGGGCTGGGCAAGGCGGATGCGTTCTTCGGCCTCGGCATCGCGGCCTGGCTGGCCTATGGCGCATGGGATGCCTCCCACGAGGCGGTCGATCACCTGATGGACCGCGAATGGCCGGAGGACCGCCGCAGCGCCTTCGTCGCCCGGGCCGCGACCCATCCCGAACTGTCGAACCTGCACGATTTGCGGACCCGTACGGCGGGCAATCGCGATTTCGTGCAATTCCATGTCGACCTGCCCGGAGAGATGACCGTGCGCGAGGCGCATGACGTGATCGACCGTGTGGAGGCCGACCTGCGCAGCGCGTTTCCCGGAACGGAGTTGCTGATCCATATAGACCCTGCGGGTCATGTCGACGAACCGGGGAACGACCTGGTCGAAGCCGACGAGTTCGAAAAACTGGAGGACGAGACGCCGTGATTTCCCTGCCCTATTGGCATGTCGATGCCTTCGCCGACCGTCCGTTCACGGGGAACCAGGCGGCCGTGATGCCGCTCGAGGAATGGCTACCGGACGATGTCCTGCAGGCCATCGCGGAGGAGAACAATTTCGCGGAAACGGCTTTCCTCGTGAAGGACGACACTGGCAGCAGCGATTGGGAATTGCGATGGTTCACGCCGGCCACCGAAATCCGGCTGTGCGGCCATGCGACGCTCGCGAGCGGTCACGTGCTGCTGGAACGGGACGGCGGCGAGCGGGTGACCTTCCGCACCCGCCAGGCGGGCGAACTCGAAGTGCGGCGGAGTGCGGCGGGTTACGAGCTGGCCCTGCCGGTCATACCCGTTTCGCCGAAGAACTGGCCGGAAGCCGTCGCCCTGCTGGGCGCTCAACCGCAGGAAGTCTGGCAGAACGAAGGGCGTTACGGGATCTACCTGTTCTCGAGCGAGGCCGAGGTGCGCGCGCTGGATCCGGACCTCAAGGGGCTGGGCGCGCTGGGCGACGACCAGTTCATCTGCACTGCGCCCGGCGAGCGGACGGATATCGTGAGCCGCGTCTTCGTGCCCGGTGGCGGCGTCGACGAGGACAGCGTGACCGGCAGCGCGCATGCCGCCCTGACGCCCTTCTGGGCGGCGCGGCTCGGGCGGGACAGCTTCACCGCGCACCAGGCCTCGCAGCGCGGCGGCGATCTCGCCCTGCGTCTGGACGGAGATCGCGCCTGGCTCGGCGGTGGCTGCGTGACCGTCGTCGAGGGGAGCTTCCGCCTGCCGGGCTAGGCGCTACTCGGCCGGATAAAGTTCGATCACGTCCATCATCTGGTCCATCAGGACGGCGCGTTCCTCGCTGCTCGAATGCCCCAGCCGGACCAGTGTCAGCTTCTGGTCCGGCGAGACCAGGACATACTGCCCCATGTGCCCGATGGCCGAATACAGCGTGTCCGGACCCCGATTGGCCTTGTTGCCGTCCTGGTCCAGTCCGATGCCGCGATTGAGCCAGGTCTGGCCCCCGTAATTGTCCGAGGCCGGGCTGGGGCTCGTCATGAAATCGACCCAGCTGCGCGGCAGGAGCTGTGATCCGCGATAGGAGCCGCGATTCCTCAGGAAATCTCCGAACCGCCCCCAGTCGCGCGCCGTCGCATGCATCAGGCTGCCCCCGATCAGGGTGCCGGCGGCGTCGAATTCCGGAACCATGGAATCCATCCCCAGCGGTCCGAACAGGCGGGACTGGAGGTACTCGGCCACCGCCCGGCGCCGCACCTCCGGATCGGGGCTGTCATCGGACAGGACCCGGGCCGCGATATCGGCCAGGATCACGGTCGTATTGCTGGAATATTCGAAGGTCCGACCCGGCTCGTCCTCCAGCGGCTGCGCGGTGGCATAATCCGCCATGTCGTCGCGCCCGTCGAGGAACAGCATCCGCACTTCGGACGATTCGAATGGCGGGTTGCCGGCCTCCGTATGGCGCAGGCCCGCGCGCATCTGCAGCAGCTGGCGCAGCGTGATCTCGCCGCGCGGGTCGCCCGGCCTACGCCAGCGCGGGATGGGCGGGCTTTCGTCGAGGGACAGTTTCCCGTCGGCGACCAGCATCCCGATCAGCACGGCAGTGACCGTCTTCGCCATCGACCAGCTGACGAAGCGCGTATCGACGTCGTAGCCCTCGGCATAACGCTCGGCCGCGATTTCGCCGCCATGCATGACCAGCGCCGCGCGGGTTTCGCCCACCGTTTCGTCGGTAAACCATTCGTCCAGCTGGCGCGCGAGCTGGTCGTTGGGAGCACCGGGATCGTCTGCGACAGCGGCCAGCGCCTCTTCGCTCAGCGGGGGCAGCTCGGCGGGGTCCGAATCGCAGGCGGCCAGCGTCAACGCCGCAAGGCTTGTGATTACGGCGGGGATGGCGATAGGGGAGGCGCGGCGCATCGGCATGGTGCGGCTCACTCGCATGATGGAAATCGACCTGCAATGGCAAAACCCGCCCCGCGTTCCACTGCCCGCACCGGCCCGGCGAGAAGGGGGCGCCGATGGCCTATTGTTCTTCTGATCGTGCTGCTGGCCGTGGCAGCGCTTGCCTACGCGTACCGTGCGCCCATCGCCGGTTATGGCAATGCAGGCACGGCCTATTCCGCGCGGGTCGCCTGTTCCTGCCGCTTCGTGGCGGGGCGCGATCTGGACGATTGCGGCAAGGACCAGTTGCCCGGCATGGAACTGGTCATGCTGAGCGAGGACGAGGAGGCGAAGAGCGTCACCGCGACGTTCCCCCTCGTGGCGAGCGATACGGCGCGCCTCAAGGACGGCTATGGCTGCGTGCTAGACCCCTGGGAGGGCTAAGCTGAGGGGCGCATCGCGCGCTCGATCCTCTCGGCCGCGCCCTCCGGCATCCGGCAGGTCTGCGCGCCGGGCGGAGGCAATGGAGCGGCAGCAGGCGGACAGGGCGCGCCGCGACCGTTTTCGGCGATGCAGGCCGCGTTTTCCGCGCGAAGGCGGTCGCTGACAATGCGGTAGTCGGATGCGCGCTTGACGAGATCCGCGATGCGCTCTTCGGAGCAGATCGATTCGCGGCGGATGGTACCGACCCGTATCATCGTTTCCGCCTGGCAGAGCTTCGCGAGAGCGGGCGGCGCCTTTACGGGCTTGTCTTTCGAACATCCGATGCCGGAAAGCTGCGCACCGGGTTCACCGACCCGCAGTGCTGCTTCGGGTCGTCCGTCCATGGCCCCGATCGTCAGGTAATTTTCGGCATCGCGGAAAACCGCGAAATACCCCATCACGATCGGGCCGGGCGCCGCGTCCCCGCCGCGTTGCAGGCGAAAACAGCCATCGTGCAGGACGATGCGGCCTTCATATCGCGCCTCGCCTTCGAGGGTGCAGGTCGACACACGCTCCCGTTGCGCGCTCGGGCCAAGAGTGATCTCGTGCGGCCGGGCCAGGATGAAGCGGGCGACGTCGGGCTGGACCGGCGGATCGGGGAAAAAGCCGCTTTCGCCGGGGCCGTAGGTCTCGACCGGCAGGACTTGCAGTGCATCCCCGACCGAAGCGCGTCCTTCGTCGTCGAACACCATGCCGATGGTCGGCGGTGCGTCTTCGTCGCCCGGCTCGACTTCCCAGCGAAGTTCGACGCGGGGAGGGGCGAAGCCGGGGTCGGTCCAAATCCGGCTGTCCGGCAGGAGGTAATAGATGAAGGGAAGGGCAAGGATGGTCAGTAACAGCGCCAGCGCGGCGGGAGGGATCCGCCCGTTCCTGTTGCGCGGGGGTTTCACCCGGTGACTGCACCGAGCGCAGAGTGGGCTGCAACCGTCTGGTCGATCCACCCGCCTCCCACGACCCGGTCCCCGGCATAGATGACCGCGGCCTGTCCCGGCGCGACGCCCAGCTCCGCCGTTTCGAAATGCAGGGTGGCCTGCGCCCCGTCACCCAGCGCGCCGGCAACCGCGACAGGCACGGGCTTCGATAGCGAGCGAACCTTTGCGGTGAGCTGTGTATCGGGTAGGGGGCCGATGCGGTTCGTCTCGATCAGCTTTGCTTCCGCTATGGCCAGCATCCGCTTGGGGCCGACCCGGACCAGCGCCTTCTCCGCGTCGATGCCGACGACATAAAGCGGCTCCGGCTGGCCGCCGATATCGAGACCGCGGCGCTGGCCGACCGTGTAATGGATGACGCCCTTGTGAGAACCCAGCGTTTCCCCTGTGCCCGCATGGACGATTCTGCCGGCCTGCCCACCTTCGGGCCGCATCTTGCGGACAATCTTGGCGTAATCGCCATCGGGTACGAAGCAGATGTCCTGGCTGTCGGGCTTGGCCGCATTGCGCAGACCCGCCTCCTCGGCCAGTTCACGCACCTGCGCCTTGGGCAGGCCGCCCAGCGGGAAGCGCAGGAAGTCGAGCTGTTCCTGCGTCGTCCCGTAAAGGAAATAGGACTGGTCGCGCGCGGGGTCGTGGGCACGGTGCAATTCCGGCCCGCCCGGACCGGTCACGCGCCGGACGTAATGGCCGGTGGCCAGGCAATCGGCCCCCAATTCACGCGCCATGCGGAGCAGGTCCGTGAATTTCGGACCCATATTGCAGCGGATGCAGGGAACCGGCGTGCGGCCTTGCAGGTAATCGTCGGCAAACTGCTCGACCACGTCCTCGCGAAAAGCGCTTTCGTGATCGAAGACGTAGTGTGCAATGCCGAGCCTGTCCGACACGGCGCGCGCATCGGCAATATCGTCGCCGGCGCAGCACGCGCCCTTGCGGCCCGTGGCCGCGCCGTAATCGTACAATTGCAGGGTGATGCCGATGACATGTGCTCCGCTGCGCGCGGCAAGCGCTGCGACCACGGAGGAATCGACGCCGCCCGACATCGCAACGACAATACGCCGTTCGGCCATGGGGCCGGGCAGGTCGAACAGTTCGGCAGCCTGTGCCGGTGTCATGGTCAGCGTGTCGGACATGGCGGTCATATAGGGCGCAAATAGGTTTTCCGCAAAGGGTGCGCCATCCGGGTTTCCGCGCTCCGCAGCCGTTTTTCCGGTAATCCTAACCCGAAGTAAATCACGGGTTTACCCGATCTTGACCAGCCCGCCCTATTGGACAGGGCATGTTCGAAAACACCAACCTCACCGACACGGCCCTGCGTGAGGCTGCAACGGGCGTCGATTCGCCTTCGCTCCGCGCCTTTGCGTGGCCGGAGCTGGTTGCACGCCTTGCCGCGACCCGGGATGTTCGCACGGTCCTGGCGGATGCCCGGCCTGCGGCAGGGGGCAGTTTCCTGAAAGCGGAAAAGCTCCTGGATGCAAGCGGCGCTCATCCAAATTGCAAAAATGAAGAGCCGATTAACCTTGTTGGTTTAGCCGACGGCAAAGCTGGCGACGCATTGTCTGCCCCGACCGCGGCTCACGCGGACCATGTCGACCGAGAGGCACAATGATAGAGAACCAGAAAATCCGGCCCGCAGAAGTGATCGGCCCCCTCGGCGAGCCGCTTACCGTGGCCGATCTCCCTTCGCCCAAGACGAAACGCTGGGTCGTGCGGCGCAAGGCCGAAGTCGTCGCTGCCGTAAACGGTGGCCTGCTGACCCTTGACGAGGTCCTGGAGCGTTACAATCTGACGCTCGAGGAGTTCGCTTCCTGGCAGCGCGCAGTGGATCGTTCGGGGATGCAGGGCCTGCGGGTGACCCGCATCCAGCACTACCGCGATCTCTACGAGCGCCAGCTCAAATACTAACGCGCTGGGCAAGCGCCCGGACGGGTGTATACCTCCCAAAGGCTATAATGCTTTCGTTCGGGAACCGGCGCGCAGTCGGCCCGTTGAAAGCCCCGATACGCCTGCAACAGGATGAAAGAACAATGGATTGGATTATCGCAATTATCGTCGGCGGTGTCGCCGGCTGGCTCGCAAGCCTGGTCATGAACCGCGATGCCTCAATGGGCATCTTCTGGAATATCGTCGTCGGCATTATCGGCTCGGTCATCGGTAACGTCATCGCCGGTGCATTCGGCTGGGGCGGTTCGATCCAGGAATTCAGCCTGACCGGACTGATCATCGCCGTTATCGGTGCGATCGTCCTGCTGGCCATCATGAACCTGATCCAGCGTGGCCGCGTGCGTTAAGTCGCCGCAGCCAGAACGATTTACGAACAAGGGCCGGCTCGCAAGAGTCGGCCCTTTTTCGTTGCAGGACTTCGTCCCGCTGCGAAGTATCGTCCTGACGCCGGTCTTTTGCTCAACGCCGTTGGTAGAAGGTTCGATTGCCAAGGCCCGATCGCGCGCGGTATGGGGATTGCGCGGGGTGATATACCCGTATAACACACTAGGGAAACCAGTGACGGGCCTGATATGAATTACCACTCGACCAGCGAATACAGCGAAAACGCGCCGAAACTCGACGAAGCGCCGGTCGGACTGGACGGTCAGCCGGAGAGGAAATCCTCGCGCCGCCTGTGGGTCTGGGTGGGCATTGCCGTGCTTCTCGCCGCCGTCATTGCAGGGGCCTATTACTTCGTTACCGGCGGTGACGGCGCTGCGACACCGGCGGCCGACCGCGACGAACAGGCGCCGCGCGTTTCCGTCATCTCTCCCGGCCAGGCGACGATCGAAGGCGAGATTTCCGCCACCGGCACGCTGGCCGCACGGCGGGACATTCCCGTCGGCGTCGTGGGTGAAGGCGGCCGCGTCGTTGCCGTGGCGGCCGAGCAGGGCGAATGGGTCAATGCAGGCCAGGTGCTCGTGTCGATCGACCGCTCCGTCCAGAACCAGCAGGCCCGCGCCCAGGCGGCACAGGTCGAAGTCGCCCGCTCCGACGCGCAGCTGGCGCAAAGCAATCTGGACCGCGCGCTCCAGCTGGTCGATCGTGGCTTCATCTCCCGCGCCGATGTCGATCGCCTGACCGCGACCCGCGACGCGGCGCGCGCCCGCGTCAACGTCGCACAGGCACAGCTGTCCGAACTGCAGGCGCGAAACGCGCGTCTCAATGTGGTCGCCCCGGTGTCCGGCCTCGTCCTCGAGCGCAGTGTCGAGCCGGGGCAGACCGTCAGCGCCGGTTCGCCGCCCCTGTTCCGCATTGCGCGCGGCGGGGAAATGGAATTGCTCGCCCGCGTGGGGGAGAGCGACCTAGCCAGGCTGTCGACCGGCGTGCAGGCGACGGTGACCCCGGCCGGCACGGACAAGGCCTTCACCGGCCAGGTCTGGCAGCTTGCCCCGACCATCGACGAACAGAACCGGCAGGGCGTGGCGCGCATTTCGCTTCCCTATGCGAGCGAGCTTCGTCCCGGCGGCTTTGCGACCGCCGTCATCAAGAGCGGTACGATCGTCGCCCCGCTCCTGCCGGAATCCGCGGTCCTGTCCGACAATGACGGAAGCTTCGTCTTCATCGTCGGCGAAGGCAACAAGGCGGTCCGCCGTTCGGTCACGACCGGCATGGTCACGAGCGAGGGCATCGCGATCACGCAGGGGCTCGACGGGACGGAACGGGTCGTCTTGCGCGCAGGCGGCTTCGTGACGGAGGGCGAGACCATCGCGCCGCAAAACACCACAGTACGGGGCGGCTGATCGATGAATTTCCAGAACATCTCCGCGTGGTCGATCCGCAACCCGGTCATCCCGCTGGTCCTGTTCACCGGCCTGCTGTTCGCGGGGCTGCTTGCCTTTGCACGCATGGACGTGGTCAATAACCCGGACGTCGAATTTCCGGCCGTCAGCGTATCGATCTCGCAGCCGGGCGCGGCCCCCACGGAAATCGAGAACCAGATTACCCAGCGTGTGGAATCCGCAGTCCGTTCGATTAACGGCGTGGCATCGATCAATTCCACCGCGCGCGAAGGCAATTCCAACACCTTCATCGAATTCGAGATCGGTACCGATCCGAACGACGCCGTGGCAGAGGTGAAGAACGCGGTCGACACGATCCGCGGCAGCCTGCCCGACGGGATCCTGGAGCCCCGCGTCAACAAGCAGGACATTTCGGGCGGTTTCCTCGGCATTTATGCCGTCGAGGCAAACGACATGACGATCGAACAGCTCAGCTGGTTCATCGACGATACCATCGCGAAGCAATTGCTCAGCGTCGAAGGCATGGCGGAGGTCAACCGCTTCGGCGGCGTCGACCGCGAGATCGAGGTCATTCTCGACCTGCAGCGGATGCAGGCTTTCGGCGTCACGGCCAGCCAGATCAACGCGGTGCTGCGCCAGACCAATATCGATGCAGCGGGCGGCGCGACCGAGGTCGGCGGAACGCGCCAGTCGGTCCGTGTACTCGGCAGCAGCGATACCGCTTACGAGCTTTCGCAGCAGCAGATCCAGCTGGGCAATGGCACCACGGTCAAGCTGGCGGATGTCGCAACCGTGCGCGACGGCTACAGCGAGCGGACTTCGATCAGCAAGGTGCGCGGCAAGGAAGTCGTCAACTTCGCCATGTCCCGCGCGAAGGGTGCGTCCGACGTCACGGTATACGACGCCGCGCTGGAGAAAATCGCCGAGATCGAGGAAGAAAATCCCGGCGTGCGCTTCATCCCGCTGACCAACAGCGTGGATTACACGAAAGAACAGTACAACAGCTCCATGGCGGCCATGATCGAAGGCGCCATTCTTGCCGTCGTCGTGGTGTTCTTCTTCCTGCGCGACTGGCGGGCGACCATCATTTCCGCCGTTGCCATTCCGCTGTCCGCCATCCCGACCTTCTGGTTCATGGACCTGCTCGGCTTCAACCTGAATACGCTGTCGCTGCTCGCCCTCGCGCTGGTGGCGGGTGTGCTGGTCGATGACGCCATCGTCGAGATCGAGAATATCGTGCGTCATATGAGGATGGGCAAGAGCGCCTATCAGGCCAGTATCGACGCCGCCGACGAAATCGGCCTGCCGGTGGTCGCGACCAGTTTCTGCATCGTGGCCGTGTTCTTCCCGGTCGGTGCGATGCCCGGCATCTCGGGCGAGTTCTTCAAGAATTTCGGCTTCACGGTCGTCGTCGCCGTTCTGATGTCGCTCGCCGTGGCGCGCATGATCACGCCGATGCTCGCGGCCTATTTCCTGAAGGCGAAAGGTCATGCCGATCACGGCGAAGGGCCGATGATGGACCGTTACATGGGCATCCTCCGCTGGTCGCTCGACCGGGGGAAGATGTATGCCCGGCGCGCCGGTCTGGAAGCGCCCCGGCACCGTGTCTTCTATGCCATCGCCTTCCTCCTGGTCATCCTGATCCTGCTCGTCGTCCCGGCCTTGGTCGTCACGCAGGGTCACGCCGCGCTTGCGGAGCTCGACATTCCCGAAAAGATCGGCACCGCGATAAGCAGCGATCCCGATTCCAAACTGGCCGTTGTGGGCAACCGCATCATCGGCCTGCTGCAGTTTGCGCTTGTCATCCTGGCAGGGTTCTTCGCCGGGCTGGCCGCGCTCAAGCTGCTGGGCCTTCCGTTCCGCGCCCTGGGCGGCTGGGTCCGCAATGGCTGGCTGTGGATGGAAGCGCGGTTCTACGATCACCGCGCATGGATGCTGATGATCGGCTATTTCGCGCTGCTCCTGACGGTCCTGCTGTTCGCCAGCGTTCCAGGTCAGTTCCAGCCGCAGATCGACAATGACAGCAGCCGGGTCGAGATCGAGATGGTCCCCGGAACCACGCTGGCGACCACCGAACGCGTGTCCCGCCGCGTTGCCGACCTGCTGTATGAGGAGCCCGAAGTCGACCGCGCGCTGGAACGCGTGCGCGAAGGCCAGGCGACGATCTATATCCGCCTGACCGACGATCGTGAGCGGACCTCGATCCAGTTCGAACGGGCGCTCGCGCCCGAACTGGCGAAAATTCCCGATGCACGGGTCCGTTTCGCCTCGCAGTCCGGCGGCTTCGGCAGCGGGCGCGACATGACCGTGATGCTCGCCGGGTCCAATCCGGAACTGCTGGAAGAAACCGCGGCCACGCTGGTCGAGCAGATGAAGGGCATCGATTCCCTGATCGCCCCGCGCATAAGCGCCGACATCAACCGGCCCGAACTGATCATCACCCCGCGCCCCGACCTGGCGGCCGAGCTCGGCGTCACGACGGCGGCCATCAGCCAGACGATCCGCATCGCCACGCTGGGCGAGATCGAGCAGAACGCGGCCAAGTTCTCCCTGTCCGACCGTCAGATTCCCATCCGCGTGAAGCTGCCGACACAATCGCGCGAGGACCTGACCACAATCGAGAACCTGCCGGTCCAGACCATGACCGGCGGCAGCGTGCCGCTGTCCCGTGTTGCCGAGATCAGCTTCGGTTCCGGCCCGACGACCATCCAGCGGTACAACCAGAACCGCCGCGTACTGGTCGGCGCGGATCTGGCGCAGGGAGTCGTGAAGGGCGAAGCGCAGGCGGAAATCGACGCGCTGCCGGTCCTGCAAGACCTGCCGCAAGGCGTCATCCGCGACGTCGTGGGCGAGGAAGAATGGCAGCAGGAACTGATCCAGAGCCTGATCATCGCCATCGTCGCCGGCGTGCTGCTGGTCTTCGCCGTGCTGGTGCTGCTCTACAAGCGCCTGATGAGTCCGCTGGTCAACATGACCTCGCTGGCGCTTGCGCCGCTGGGCGGTATCTTTTTGCTCTGGCTGCTGGATGGCGAGCAATCCATGCCGGTCTATATCGGGATGCTGCTGTTGCTAGGTATCGTGTCGAAGAACTCCATCCTCTTGATCGACTTCGCGATTGAGGAAATGGACCGCGGCACCCGCAAGCTCGATGCCATCATCGATGCCGGGCACAAGCGCGCCCAGCCCATCGTGATGACGACCGTCGCCATGACGGCGGGCATGGTGCCGACCGCCATCGCCCTGACCGGAGACGGTGCATGGCGCCAGCCGATGGGCATCGTCGTCATCGGCGGGCTGATCGTGTCGACCCTGCTCACGCTCCTGATCGTTCCGGCAGGTTTCAGCCTGGCCGATGGCCTCGAGCGGAGGCTGGGTCCGTGGCTGCGCGGCAAGTTCCTGACCTATCGTCCCGGCGATGACGGGAAGACGGGTCCGGAACCCGGCAGCCATACCCCCGTTCCTGCCGAGTGATCGATCGTCAGAGCCATTCGGCGCCCACAGCGGCTGCCAACACTGCTGTATCTCCCGACGCTGCCCGTGCGATGCGGATCACCGCAACGCTCATGCTGCTGGCGATGGCGTGCATTTTCGTCGCGTCGAAACAGGTGCTGGACCTGCACCCGGCATGGGGGTTCGTGAACGCCTTTGCCGAGGCGGCCATGGTGGGCGGACTGGCCGACTGGTTCGCGGTGACGGCCCTGTTCCGGCATCCGCTGGGCCTGCCGATCCCGCACACCGCGATCATCCCCAAGAACAAGGACCGCATCGCCGACACGATGGCGGATTTCCTCCGTACCAATTTTCTGACCCCCGCTGTGGTGGCGCGGCGGATGCAGGGCATGAACGTGGCCGGTGCCGCGGGCGATTTCCTGGTCGACCCGGCGGCAGAGGCGGATGGCGGCACGCGGTCGCGCATCACCGGCGGGGCGGCCGAACTGTTTGCCGAAGTTCTCGAATCGCTCGATCCCAACCGGCTCGGCACGCAGGTGCGCAGCGGGCTGGCCTCGCAATTTGCGAAGATCGATGTCGCGCCGCTGGTCGGGCGAATGCTGGAAAATGCTATTGCCGATTCGCGGCACCTGCCGCTGATGGACGGGGTCATCCGCTGGACCGGGCTGACGCTGGAAGACAATGAGGAAACGGTTCGCGAGATCATCAGCCAGCGGGCCAATTCGGTCCTGCGCTGGACCGGGCTGGACGAACGCATTGCGACATCCGTTCTCGACGGGCTGTACCGCCTGCTGGCCGAGGTTCTGGTCGATCCCGACCATGAACTGCGCGGCAAAATCCAGGAAGGCATGGAGAAGCTGGCGCACGATCTACAGCACGATGCGGAAACACGCGAGCGGGTCGAGGACCTGAAGCGCGAGATGCTCGAGAACCCGGCGGTCGCGGAATGGTGGATGGGCGTATGGGAACGCATTCGCCTGTCGCTGATCCGCCGGGCCCGCGATCCAGAGAGCGCACTGGGCGATGAAATGCGCAAGGGGCTGGCAGAGCTGGGCAATGCGCTGCAGCAGGACCAGCGCCTGCAGATGCAGGTCAACCGCTTCGCCCGCCGCACCGGTGTCGGGGTCGCGACGCGTTATGGCGCGCAGATCGTGCAGCTGGTGTCGGAAACCGTCCGCCGGTGGGATGCCACCACGGTCACCGACCGGGTGGAGGGTGCGGTCGGTCGCGATCTCCAGTTCATCCGTATCAACGGGACCATCGTGGGCGGCCTTGTCGGCATGACCATCCACACGCTCGACATCCTGATCTGAAACCCGGCCCCGGCAAAATTCCCTAGCCGCCATTACCTATACTGCCCTTCGGCACTCGCTAGCCATGCAGGCGGCACACAACGCTCCACTTGTCATGGAAGGGGAGCATCGCGGTGGCGCAGGAAAGCAGGAAAACGCTGGAAGAACTGGTGCAGCATTATCGCTGTCTCCGGTCCGGTTTTCTGGACGAGGGATCGCCACCGCGTCGCAGGATGCAGGGTGAAGCCGACCGTGCATTCCGCCGCATCCTCACAGCCCTGTCCGCACGGATTCGCTACCTGACACGGCGCTATGGTCTGGACGACATGGCGGACGATGCAGCGCAGGCCTGTGCCATCGGTATCCACCGCGCCATCTCCTGTTACGACCCGCAAAAGGCCGCGTTTGCGACCCACGCGACCTGGGCTATGCGGGGAGAGCTGCAATCCCTTCGCCACCGCGTCCGGCTCGATCAGAGGACCAGTGCGCGCAATGCCGGGATTGTCACCGTGGCCCTTGGCCGGGGCCACGAGGCCGACACAGCCGGCGCTTTGGAGATCGTTGACGAAACCGCGCAGCAAATGGTGGAGGAAGGGGCGTCAACGCACCTTGCGTCACGTTGGGCAAGGGGTCTGATCGGCGCGGCGTCGGACGAAAAGCGCATCACGCGCCGCGATGGGGACCGGGCATGGCGTTACTGGATGGAAGGCGGGCAGGGCAATCGCGCCGCGCGGGAGAGGCAGCGTCAGGCTGGAAGGCGCGTGGCGCGGCATTGCTTCGCCATCTACGCTGCGACGGCGAGTGCCTGATTGCCACAGGTCTTGCGGTTGCCGAACGGAAAACCCCCGGAGCGCAGGTGCCGGCTTGGCACACCGCGATCCGGGGGCTTGATTGTTCACCTGTCGAAACAGGCGCCAGGCCTCAGAGCTTGCCGGTGAGTTCCGGTACGGCCTTGTAGAGATCGGCGACGAGGCCGATGTCGGCGACCTGGAAGATCGGAGCGTCCTCGTCCTTGTTGATCGCGATGATGGTCTTGGAATCCTTCATCCCGGCAAGGTGCTGGATTGCACCCGAGATACCGATGGCGATGTAGACTTCCGGCGCCACGATCTTGCCCGTCTGGCCGACCTGGTAATCGTTGGGGACATAGCCCGCATCGACGGCGGCACGGCTGGCGCCGATGCCGGCGCCCAGCTTGTCAGCCAGCGGGGTGATGATTTCCTCGAACGTGTCGGCATCCTTCAGCGCGCGGCCACCCGAAACGATGACGTTTGCGCTGGTAAGTTCGGGACGGTCGCTCTCGGCGATTTCCTCACCCACGAAGCTCGACGTACCAGCATCGCCCGGCCCGGTTACCTCCTCGACACTGGCGGAGCCGCCTTCGGCTTCGGCCTTGTCGAAGGCCGTGCCGCGCACGGTGATGACCAGCTTGGGATCGCTGGATTCCACCGTCGCGATGGCGTTGCCGGCGTAAATCGGACGCGTGAAGGTCTTCTCGCCTTCGACCGACAGGATGTCGGACACCTGCATCACGTCGAGATGGGCTGCGACACGCGGGGCGATGTTCTTCCCGTTGGTCGTGGCGGGCGCGAGAAAGGCGTCGTAATCCGCCATGATCTTGGCCGCCAGCGGGGCGACGTTTTCGGCCAGCTGGTGCTCGTAAGCGGCGTCATCGGCTTTCAGCACCTTCGATACGCCAGCGATCTTCGCAGCAGCGTCGGCAGCACCGCCGCAGTTGGAGCCTGCGACCAGTGCGGTCACGTCGCCCAGCTTTGCAGCGGCGGTCACGACGGCCAGCGTGGCGTCGTTGACCGAGTTGTTGTCGTGTTCGACCAGAACCAGGGTGTTCATGTCCGTTTTCCTTTTCCTTGAGGGCTCGAGGCTCGCTTACGCGATGCCGAGCGCCTTGATCTTGGCTACCAGCGCGTCGACGTCCTCGACCTTCTCGCCAGCCTGGCGAACGGGCGGTTCGGATACATTCGTCGTGGTGAGGCGCAGCCCGGTGTCGACACCGAAATCGGCCGGCGTCTTCGTGTCGAGCGGCTTCTTCTTCGCCTTCATGATGTTGGGCAGCGACGCGTAGCGCGGCTCGTTCAGGCGAAGGTCGGTGGTGACGATGGCCGGCAGGGTCAGCTTGACCGTCTGCAGTCCGCCATCGACTTCGCGCTTCACCGTCACGCTGTCGCCGTCGACTTCGACGGTGTTGGCGAAGGTGCCCTGGGGGCGATCCATCAGCGCTGCCAGCATCTGGCCGGTCTGGTTGCTGTCGTCGGAAATCGACTGCTTGCCCAGCATGACGATGCCGGGGTTCTCTTCCTCGGCAATCGCCTTCAGGATCTTGGCAACCGCCAGCGGTTCGACCTCGTCATCGGTTTCGACCAGGATTGCGCGGTCCGCACCCATGGCGAGCGCGGTACGCAGCGTTTCCTGCGCCTTTGCCGGGCCGATGGAGACGGCAACGATTTCCTCTGCCTTGCCGGCTTCCTTCAGGCGGATGGCTTCCTCGACGGCGATTTCGTCGAAGGGGTTCATGCTCATCTTGACGTTGGCAAGATCCACGCCGGAGCCGTCCGCCTTCACACGGGGCTTCACGTTGTAGTCGATCACCCGCTTGACGGGGACGAGGATTTTCATGTGGGTTCCTTCCTCTCGAAATTGGTGCCCCGAAACGGGGCAGGCCGCATCGGCGGCCGCTTACTTCATCGAATGATGGAACAGCGTTTGCGTTCCATTTACGTTTACGTCAAGGGCAGGGCAGGAGGCACCGCGCTGACGTAGCGGCAGGTTGCCGCATCGGACAGCGCGGTTGGCCCCGTGACAGGCGAATCAGGCCGCCTGCTTGACTTCCGCGACGATTTTCTTCGCCGCATCGCCCAGGTCGTCGGCTGCAACGATGGGCAGGCCGGAATTGTTCAGGATGTCCTTGCCCTGGTCGACATTGGTGCCTTCGAGGCGGACGACCAGCGGCACGTCCAGTTCGACTTCCTTGGCCGCCACGACGATGCCTTCCGCAATCGTGTCGCAGCGCATGATGCCGCCGAAAATGTTGACGAGGATGCCCTCGACCGCCGGGTCCTTCAGGATGATCTTGAACGCCGCGGTGACCTTCTCGGTCGTCGCGCCGCCGCCCACGTCGAGGAAGTTCGCCGGGAAGGCGCCGTTCAGCTTGATGATGTCCATCGTCGCCATGGCCAGGCCTGCGCCATTGACCATGCAGCCGATATTGCCGTCCAGCTTGATGTAGGCGAGGTCGTATTCGCTCGCTTCGACTTCGGCCGGGTCTTCCTCGGTCTCGTCGCGCATCTCTTCCACGTCCTTGTGGCGATAGAGCGCATTGCCGTCGAAGCTCATCTTGGTGTCGAGGACGAGGAGGTTGCCTTCCTTGTCTTCCACCAGCGGATTGATCTCGAGCATTTCCATGTCGAGGTCCATGAAGGCGGTGTAGAGCTGTTTCGCCAGCTTCTGGCACTGCTTGTTGGTGTCGCCCGTCAGCTTGAGCGCGAAGGCGACGGCGCGGCCGTGATGGGGCATGAAGCCCTGCGCCGGGTCGATGGTGATGGTCGTGATCTTCTCGGGCGTCTCGTGCGCGACGTCCTCGATGTCCATCCCGCCTTCGGTCGACGCGATCATGGCAACCTGGCCGGTGGCGCGATCGACCAGCATCGACAGGTAGTATTCGTGTTCGATGTCGACGCCGTCTGTCACGTAGAGGCGATTGACCTGCTTGCCCTCGTCACCGGTCTGGATGGTGACCAGCGTATTGCCGAGCATTTCCTTCGCATTCGCTTCGACATCGTCGATGCTCTGCGACAGACGCACGCCGCCCTTCGCGTCGGGGCCCAGTTCCTTGAACTTGCCCTTGCCGCGGCCGCCTGCGTGGATCTGCGCTTTCACGACATAGAGCGGCCCGGGAAGCTTCTTCGCGCCTTCGACCGCTTCTTCGACCGTCATCGCGGCGTGTCCCGTGGGAACGGCGATGCCGTATTTCGCGAGCAGTTCCTTGGCTTGGTACTCATGGATGTTCATGGGGCGCTGTGTCCTGTTGTTCTCGTCAGGGGAAGGATGGCTTTGCTGTGGGGCCTTTGCATGGATGAGCCAGCTTGAAAAGTGCCTGCGGCGCGTCCAATTGCAGCGCCAGAGATTATGATCGACCACGAACGCTTTGCCGCGATCGTCCGCGAAGCGGGCGCGATCGCCCATTCCCACTGGCCCGGTGCAGGCCATGACCTGGAGTCGTGGGAGAAAAAGCCGGGCGATCCCGTCTGCGAGGCGGACCTCGCCGTCGATCGCTTCCTGCGCCGCGAACTGGGCGCGTTGCTGCCGGCAGCCGGGTGGCTGTCCGAGGAAACGACCGATACGCCCGAGCGCCAGCAACAGCGGCTGATCTGGCTGGTCGACCCGGTGGACGGCACGCGCGATTTCATCCGCGGTCGCAAGGGGTGGGCGGTATCCGTCGCCCTGGTCAGCGAAGGACGCCCGCTCATCGGCATGCTCAGCGCACCGGCGCGGGGGGAAGAATGGATCGCGGTGGCGGGACAGGGCTCGACCCGCAACGGCCATACGCTGAAGGCGTCGACGCGGGAGGATTTGTCCGGCGCGCGCATCCCGGCCGATTCGCTGATGAAGGAAGACCGGCTGATGGAAATGGTCGACAAGCCCAATTCCATCGCGCTGCGTGTCGCCATGGTCGCTGCCGACGAAGCGGACCTGATCGCGACGCTGCGCTGGGGGTTCGAATGGGACATCGGCGCGGCAACCCTGATTGCCCGCGAGGCAGGGGCTGCGGTCAGCGATGCGTTCGGCAGGGTCTTTGCCTATAACAAGCGCGATCCGCGCAGTTTCGGGCTGCTCGTCAGTGCCCCCGGCATTCACCGTCAGGCGGTGGACCACCTCGCCGACCGTGCGCGGATCGTGGCCGCCCGTCCCAAGGACTAGGCCGGGAATTCGCAGCGCTCACGAAAAAGGGGCCCGCATCGCTGCAGGCCCCTTCTTTCTTGCATCAGCGCGAGGCTGATCAGTTGCCCTGGGCCTGAGCCACATCGGCCTGGCTGATCGGGGTAATCTTGATTTCGACGCGGCGGTTCGCTGCGCGGCCGGCTGCCGTGTCGTTCGTGTCCTTGAAGTAACGCGGATCTTCGCCGTAGCCCTGCGTCGCCATGCGGGCACGGGCCACGCCGCGAGCAGCGAGATAGTCGGCAACCGCATTCGCGCGGCGCTGCGACAGTTCGAGGTTGTAGGCATCCGAACCGGTCGAATCGGTGAAGCCGTAGACGTCGATCAGGCTGTTGGGATATTTGATCAGGCTGTTGGCGATCACGTCCAGCGTTCCCTGGAAGGCGGGCGTGATGGTTGCCGAATCGACTGCGAAGGTAACGCCGTCAGGCAGGTTCACCAGGATCGCTTCCTGGTCGCCGATCTCGGTCACGTCGACGCCCGTGCCTTCGGTCATCTCGTCCAGTTCCTTGATCTGGTCGTCGAACTGCTTCCCGATAACAGCGCCCGCGCTGCCGCCGATGCCGGCACCGATGATACGCGCGGTCGAACCGCCGATGACGTCGCCCAGCAGGTAGCCAGCCGCACCGCCCAGCACGGAGCCGATCGCCGTGCGGGAAATCTTCTGTTCCCCGGTGTTGGGATCGGTAACGCAGGCCGACAGGCCCATCAGCGAGGTTGCGGCCAGCGCCGAGACGAGAATACGAGATTTCTTCATTATGGTCTTTCCCCAAAAATTCGGCCCGGAAGGGCCGGCGGGCATGTCCCCGCACGTCACGATAGTGCGCGCCCACCGCGCGCTTCTCGCTATACCAACCTTGGTCGCGGTCTCCTGTTCCCGTGATGAACGGCAGGGCCATGTATCGGACAGGCTGGCGTGGCCGCACAATTGTGCTAGCGCGGGCGAACTGTGACACCCTTTCCCTGGACCGACCTGCTCATCATCGCGGGACTGATTGTGCTCAACGGCATCTTCGCGATGTCGGAACTGGCTATCGTCTCTGCCAAGCCCACGAAACTGCGGGCGAAGGCCGACAAGGGAAGCCGCGGGGCCGAGACGGCCATCGAACTGGCGGGCAATCCCGGCAAGTTTCTCTCGACCGTCCAGATCGGGATCACCCTCGTGGCCATCATCTCGGGTGCGTATTCGGGTGCGAGCCTGGGTGGCCCGGTCGGCGAACGGCTCGTCGGACTGGGCTTGCCGCCCGATCTCGCAGACCAGGCCGGGTTTGCGCTGGTCATCGCGCTGACGACCTATTTCACGCTGGTCATCGGGGAACTCGTGCCCAAGCAACTGGCGCTCAGGCTGGCAGTGCCCATCGCCGTCGCCATGGCCGGACCCATGCGCTGGCTGGCCATTATCGCCGCGCCCTTCGTCTGGGTCCTTGATACCTCGTCCGCCGCCATCGTTCGCTTGCTGGGCGTCCGCCCCGGCGGGCAGGCGAGCGTCACGGCGGAAGAACTGCACATGCTGTTTGCCGACGCGACCCAGACGGGTGTGCTGGAGGAAGAACAGAGCGCCATCCTGACCGGCGTCGTCCGCCTGGCCGAAAGGCCCGTGCGCGAGGTGATGACGCCGCGGACCGAACTGGACTGGCTGGACATCGACGACGACGAGGCGGCCATCGCCCTCAAGATTGCCAAGAGCCCGCATTCGCTCCTGCCGATTGCGCAGGGCTCCCCGGACAAGGTTCTGGGCGTCGTCAAGGTACGCGAAGTCCTGGCCGCGCAGCTTGCCGGGCTGCCGGTCGACTTGCAGGCCCTCTCGAAAAAGCCCGAAATCGTGCCGGACCAGCTCGACGCGCTCGATGCGCTGCGCGTGCTGCAGCAGGCGGACATCGCGATGGCGATGGTGCATGACGAATACGGGCATCTCGACGGGATCGTGACCTCGGTCGATCTCCTCACCGCGATTGTCGGGCAGTTTGCCAGCGATGTGGATCAGGGCGACATCCCGGAAATCGTCGAACGTGCCGACGGCTCGCTGCTGGTGTCGGGCGCGATGGCGGCCGATGCGCTGGCGGACAAGATCGGCATCGAATACGACGAATCGCGTGAATTCGCGACCGTGGCAGGGTTCGCGCTCGCGGTGCTGAAGCATTTCCCGCAGGAAGGCGAAAGCTTCGGCGAGCAGGGCTGGACGTTCGAGATCGTCGACATGGACGGGCGCAAGATCGACAAATTGCTGGTCAGCCGCACGCCCGACTGACGGGCGTTCATCCGCCACGCTAACCCGTCAGGGCAGAATCGTCGGACATGCTTACCGGCTGTTAACCATCCTGCGCGATACCGGTCCCCGGACAAGGGGGATATACCGATGCCGCAGACTGCTAACGCTTCTCTCGCCATTGCCGAAATGCGCGAATTTGCCAGCTTCACTGCTGCAGAGCAGCGATACATCCGCCGCAGCCTGGATGTCGGTCTCGGGCGGTGCGACGCGTTCAAGAGCTGGGCGCGCGATGCAGCGGAGAATGCCGGTATCCGGCGGCAATATGTCGCCTATCAGGAGCTGAAGCGGCTGCGCGAAGACATGCCTGCCGATCCCGAAGCGGACCATATCGACGGCTTCATCGGGACTCTGACCCGGATGGCGGCCTTCGACCTGTCGCAGGAAAGGATCGACGGGTTCTCCGCTTTCCGCTTCCTCTACGAACGCCTTCTCGGCGCGCAGGCCCGGCCATGGCTGCCGAGCGCCTTCGTCGCCGCAGCGGCCCTGCCGCACATTCGCCCGGAACGCCGCCGGATGCTGCTGCAATCGCTCAGCGAAGCTGCCGCGACAGCACCGGGCTGGTCGGAAACGGAACCCGGCTTCTATCCTGAATATGTGGAAGCGGAAGCGGCTTGAGCCCCACTTAACTCCGATACAATCCGTCCAGCCGGTCCTGATACCGCTCGCGTATCTTGTGGCGGCGGATTTTCATGCTGGGGGTCATTTCTTCGTTCTCGACGGCGAACGGCTCGTCAGCGAAGGTGAACTGGCGGACCTTTTCGGTGACCGACAGTTCCTTGTTCACGCGGTCGACCGCTGCGCGGATCGCGGCCTTGAACTCCGGCAGGTCCTGCACTGCGCTGCAATCGAATTGCTTGCCCGACGCCGACTGGCACCATTCCAGCTGCCACTCGGCGTCGGGCACGATCAGACCGACGACGTAGGGACGGCGATCGCCGCTCACCATGGCCTGCCCGATTTCCGGCTGCAGCGTCAGCATGCCCTCGATCTTCTGCGGTGCGACATTATCGCCCTTGTCGTTGACGATCATGTCCTTCTTGCGGTCGGTGATCTTGATCCGGCCTGCCTCGTCGATATGGCCGATATCGCCGGTATGCAGCCATGGCTCGCCCGAGGGATCGGCGGGGTCGGGGATGAGGGTGCGTTTCGTTTCGGCCTCGTTCTGCCAGTATCCCTTCATCACCAGCTCGCCGCGGCAGAGGATTTCGCCGTCCTCGGCGATCTTCACCTCAACGCCTTTCATCGGCGGGCCGACCGTGTCCATGGCGATCCCGGCAGCCGGGCGGTTGCAGCTGATGACCGGACCGCTCTCGGTCTGGCCATAGCCCTGCAGCATCGTCAGCCCCATCGAATCGAAGAAGATGCCGACATCGGGATTGAGCGGCGCGCCGCCTGATACCATCGCCTTGATCCGGCCGCCGAAACGATCGCGAATCTTCGGACGCAGCGTGCGCTCGAGGATGAAGTCCATCGGCCTGTCCAGCAGCTTGGTCCGGCCTTCCGCGCGCCGTTCCCCGATCTGCAGCGCGCGGTCCATCATGTAGTTGGCAGCGCCGCCCTGCTTCGCCACCTGCTTCATGATGCGCGTGCGCAGGACTTCGAACAGGCGGGGGACGACGACCATGATGGTCGGCCTGGTTTCCTCGATATTGCTCGCGAGCTTTTCCAGCCCTTCGGCGTAATAGATCTGCGCGCCGACGCCGATCGGCAGGAATTGCCCGCCGGAATGCTCGTATGCATGGCTGAGCGGCAGGAACGACAGGAAGCGCTCGTCTTCCTCCAGCCCGAAATCGTGCATCAGGATTTCCGCCGCGTCCACGACATTGCACAGGATCGCGCCGTGATGCTGCATGACCCCGCGCGGCGCGCCGCCCGTCCCGCTGGTGTAGATGATGCACGCCGTCGTCTCGCGTGTGATGCCGGCAAGGCGCGCTTCGACCGCAGCGCGGGCTGCCTGCGCGTCGCCGTCCACCAGTCCGGCCCATTCGTGGCAATGCAGATTGCCGCCCTGGTAGGAGCGCACGCCGTCGATCGGGATGATGTGTTCGGCAATCCCTGTGCGGAAGATGGCGGGGATCAGCGGGGCCGACAGTTTCTCGTTCGATACGATGACGGCCTTCGCGCCCGAATTGTCCAGGATATGGACATGATCGCGCTCGGTATTCGTGGTGTAGGCCGGCACGGTGATGCAGCCTGCCGCCATGATGGCGAGATCGGCGATGCACCATTCGGGCCGGTTTTCCGACACCAGCATGATACGGTCGCCCTCGGCAAGGCCGATACGGCGCAGGTTTTCGGCCAGGACGCAGACCTGCTCGGCGACCTCGCGCCAGCTCTGGGTCTTCCACTCGCCGCCCGTCTTCCTGCCAAGGAACGGCTTGTCGCCATTCTCGTCGGCGCGTTTGAGGAAGAGATCGACGAGATTGCTCGCCTGTTCGATATCACTCAGTTGCAAACCTGCTGCTCCTGCATCCCAAAAAGGTCCGCCGTCTGCGCGGCGTTCGCGCTGGCTCTACGCTGCTGCCCGTCGGGCGACAAGCGCAGCCTACTCCGCCCCCGACAGGCGCAGGACGGAATCGAGGCGCGGATCGTACACCGCTTCCCACCCATTGCCGGTTCGCAGAGCCCCGTTGGTCCGGTAGAGGAAATCGCTGGTCTCGATCCTTGTATGACCCAGCGCCGCCAGCTGCGGCATCGCCTCTTCTAGCCAGCTATTGTCCTCCACGATCACGCGGTCGCCAAAGCCCATGATCATCGGCTGGGCCAGCGCCTCGCGCAGGGGCAGGCCGAAATCGATTACTCCGACAATGGCCCGCGCGGTCTGGATCGGAATGGTCGGTCCGCCAGCGGCGCCGACGGCCAGGAAGGGCTTGCCGGAAGGGTCGTACACCACGGTCGGCGACATCGAACTGCGCGGCCGTTTGCCCCCTTCCACACGGTTCGCGACCGGCACGCCGCCACGTTCGGGCGAGAAGCTGAAATCCGTCAGCTCGTTGTTGAGATAGAACCCGCGATACATCAGGCCCGATCCGAAGGCGCCCTCGATGGTCGAGGTATAACTGACCATGGTGCCGTCGGGGCCGATGGTGACGAAATGCGTCGTGCCGCTTTCCGGATAATGGCCGCCCACGGCGCGGGCCTGCGGTGCGCCCTCGGGCGTGCCGGGTGCGAAATCCTCGCTCCGCCGCTTCGGGTCGAGGAGCAGCGAGCGGCCGGCGAGATAGGCAGGATCGACCAGCCCGGACACCGGGACGTCCACGAAATCCGCGTCGCCGGTGTAAAGCTCCCGGTCGGTATAGGCGAGCCGCTGCGATTCCAGGAACAGGTGCCATGCCTCGACAGACCGCGGGCCCAAGCTGGCAAGGTCGAACCGCTCCAGCTGGCCAAGCATCTGCAGCACTGCAATCCCGCCCGACGATGGCGGGCCCATGCCGCATACCCGGTATCCGCGATAGCTTCCGCATACGGCATCGCGCACGGCCGGTTCGTACTGTTCCACGTCGCTGGCCGTCATCGTCTGCGCCCGCGGGGTGTCCGCCGCGACATGGCGGGCAAGCCCGGCTGCGAAATCGCCGCTGTAGAAGCTGCCCGCCCCTTCCTCGGCCAGTTTCGTGAGCGTCGCCGCCAGTTCCGGCTGGCGGATCGTCGTTCCTACCGCCTTGGGCGTGCCGTCGGGTTCGAAGAAGGTCGCGCGCGCCTTCGCATCGTAGCCTGCCCGGTCGAGGCGGCCTTCCAGCACCGTGACGAGGCGCGGATTGACGACGAAGCCATCGCGGGCGAGCCGGATGGCCGGTTCCACCAGCCGCGCCCATTCCAGCTTCCCATGGCGTTCATGGGCCAGCTTCGCCAAGGCGACATTGCCCGGTACGCCCACGCTCAGCCCGCTGATGGTCGCCTCTTTCCCGGGAAGCGGGTTGCCCTCTGCATCGAGGAACCAGTCGGGGGTCGCGGCAAGCGGCGCTTTTTCGCGCCCGTCATAGGTCACGACGTTGCCGTCCGGCGTGCCGCGCACGAAGAAGCCGCCCCCGCCAATGCCGGAGCTTTGCGGCTCGACCACCGTCAGTGCCAGCATGATGGCAATCGCGGCATCGGTCGCGCTGCCGCCAGCGGCGAGGATTTCCTCCCCGGCCGCGGTTGCGCGGAAATCGGCGGTCGCCACGGCGCCCTTCGCAACCGGTGCCGCCGATTGCTCCTGCGGCTGCGGAGGGAGGGGCTGCGGCGCGGGAGATGCTTCGCCATAACCTGCCGCGCAGGCGCTGAGCGCGAACGGCGAGAGAGCTGTAACCAGGGCGGCGGGCAGGGTGCGTGCTTTCATGCCCGCAGGGCTATTGTGTTCCGACCGCCTCGGCAATGGTGGAAAAGCCTTCGCGCTGCACCAGCGCCTTCAGGTCCCGGTTGATCCTGCGCGCGAGGCCCGGTCCTTCATAGACCATCGCGCTGTAGAGCTGGACCATGCTGGCCCCCGCCCGGATGCGCGCCCATGCGTCCTCAGCAGAACCGATGCCTCCCACTCCGATCAGAGGTATGCGGCCGCCTGTCGCCAGGTGGAAATCGCGGACCCGCTGCAGGGCAAGGTCCCTGAGCGGTGCTCCCGACAGGCCGCCTGCCTCATCGCGGTCGGAGGACGACAGGGAGGGCCGCGAGATCGTGGTGTTCGACACGATCAGCGCGGACAGCCGCGATTCCAGCGCAATGCGGGCGATGGCATCGATGTCTGCCGGTTCGAGATCGGGTGCCACTTTCAGGAAGACGGGAGGCCTCGCAGGTTGTTCGTCCAGCGCCGCGAAGACAGCGTCGATCAGGCCGGTCAGGGCGCTTTCGTCCTGCAAGGCGCGCAGGCCGGGCGTGTTGGGACTGGAGATGTTGATCGTCAGGTAGTCGCCCAGCGGCGCCATCAGGCGCGCCATCCTCGCATAATCGTCGATCCGGTCGGCGGAATCCTTGTTCGCGCCGATATTGACCCCGACGATCCCGCCGCGCCCTTTCCGTTTCGCGAGGCGCTGTGCCGCCTTGTCGCCGCCCGCATTGTTGAACCCCATCCGGTTGATGACGGCCCGGTCTTCCTTCAGCCGGAACAGGCGCGGCTTGGGATTGCCGGCCTGTGGGCGCGGCGTGACAGACCCGATCTCGACATGGCCGAAGCCGAGGCCCAGCAGCGCGTCGGGAACTTCCGCGTCCTTATCGTAACCGGCGGCGACCCCCACGGCATTGGGGAAATCGAGCCCGCCGACACTACAGGCCAACACGGGATCGCGTGGGGCAGGTTTGCCCGGGGGAAGCATCGAAAGGCCCACAATGGAAAGGCGATGGGCCTTTTCCGGGTCGAGCATGAAAATCGCGGGCCTGAGGAGGGGAAACAGCATGACGGGCGCTGCTATGACGAAGCCGGCGAACCGTGTCGAGCCGCTCTTGAAGACCGCCACCGGGTGCGACGAAGCGAAGGCTCAGGACGATGTGTCGTTTCCATACAATCAAATCCAGAAGCGAATCGGTAGCACCTCATTTGCGACCCGAAGGGCTCTAAAGCAGCGATGCCAGAGTTCTTTCCTTTCAGGGCGGCCATCGGGACGAAGTCCCGGGCCGCCCTTTTTTTGCGCCTTTTCCCCGCGACTATACCCCATTCCGGACCGGTTTCCCCTGCGTTGCCTCTGGTGCATCGCGCTTTCATGCTGCACACGTGGCGCGAAGACAGCAGAATTCAGGAGCGGGTAATGAAGGCAGTTTGGGCAATCGGCGTGGCCGGTCTGGCACTCGGGGGATGTGCGACGGTGGACGGTTACGGGGTGGATGGCACGGCGCCCGCCGCCACCGTTCAGCCCGTCGCGCCCGAAACGGCGAGCCCGGTCAACGCCTCCACGATTGCCGCGGCGGAAGATATCGGGTCCCTGTTCGAGGCGTATGACGAGGCATCGCTCGAGCTTTCGCCGCTGGGCAAGGCCTATCGCGGTATTCGCGACGAGGATTACGGCGAATGGGGCGATTTCACCGATGCGGGCGAGCGTCAGTCGTTCGAGCTGCTGCAATTCACGGCAGAGCAGATGCGCGGCAAGTTCGACGTGGATGCGTTGCCGGAGCAGGACGCCTTGTCCTATCGCCTGTTCGAAGCGGTCGAGGAGCGGCGCGCATCGCTCTTCCCGTATCGCAAATACGGCTACATCTTCGACCAGATGAACGGCGCGCAAAGCCAGCTGCCGGCCTTCCTGATCAACATTCACCGCGTGACGAACGAAAGCGATGCGCGCGATTATATCAGCCGGATCGAAGGCGTTGGCCCGGGCATGGCGGAGCTGACCTCGCAGTCGCGCGAACGCGCCGATAACGGCATCATGCCGCCGGACTGGGTCTATCCCTATGTTATCTCCGATATCGAGAACCTGCTATCCGCTGGACTGGACAATGCGATCCTGGAAGATTTCGCGGAGAAGGTGGGCGAGCTGGAAATCGACGACGCGGCGAAGGCTGCGCTGATCGCGGATTCCGTCACCGCCTGGGAAAACTCTGCCCAGCCGGCCTATGAGGGGCTGCTTGCAGAGATGAAGAGGCAGCAGGCCATCGCGCCGACCGATGACGGCATCTGGCGCTTCCCCGAAGGAGCGGCCTATTACGAGGCGCTGCTCGCCAATTATACCACCACCGATCTCTCGGCAGATGAAATCCATGCCATCGGCCTTCGCGAGGTCGATCGCATCCATGGCGAAATGCGCGCCATCATGGCCGAGGTCGGTTTCGAGGGAAGCCTGCAGGACTTCTTCGAATTTACCCGCACCAACGACCGGTTCTACTACACCAGCCGCGAGGAATATCTCGCCGATGCGCAGGCCGCGATCGACAAGGTCGAGGCCGTGATGCCGCAATGGTTCGGCACGCTGCCGACCGATCCGCTGGTGATCAAGCCGGTCGAGGCGTTCCGCGAGAAAAGCGCAGGCAAAGCGTTCTACCAGCGCCCCGCGCCCGATGGATCGCGGCCGGGCACGTATTACGTGAACCTCTACAACCTGAAGGATATGTCGGCCAACGAGCTGGAAGCGCTGGCCTATCACGAAGGCCTGCCGGGCCATCACCTGCAGCTTTCCATCCAGACCCAGCTGGGCGACGTGCCGCCCTTCCGCCGCTTCGGCGGGGTCACGGCCTATAGCGAGGGCTGGGGCCTTTATTCCGAAGAGATGGGCAAGGATATGGGCTTCTACACCGATCCCTATTCCGATTTCGGCCGGCTGGGGATGGAACTGTGGCGCGCGTGCCGGCTGGTCGTTGATACCGGCATCCACCACAAGCGCTGGACGCGCGAGGAAGCGATTGCCTACCTCACCGAGAACACGCCCAATCCCGATGGCGACATCCGCAAGGCGATCGAACGCTATGCGGTCTATCCGGGGCAGGCGACCGCCTACATGATCGGCAAGCTGAAGATCATGGAACTGCGCGAGATGGCCCGGGCCGAACTGGGCGACGATTTCGACATTCGCGGCTTCCACGATGCCATCCTGCTCAGCGGTCCGGTGCCGCTGTCGATCATGGAAGAAAACGTCGCTGCATGGGTCGCCGGACAGAAAGACAGCTGACGGGGGTAAATTCTGGCCAGAGACGAGAAACAGGACCGGGGGGCGCCCGAAGGCAGCTCGTTCGAATTCGACTTCGCGCCCATCCCTGCGGAGCTGAAAGGCTACGTCAACACGCTGTATACCTTCCGGTTCGAGGGGGAGGCGCTGGATGACGTGATGCCGTCCTATTCGCCGCAGCTGATGCTGTTCGGGCGCGGGGCAGTCTCTTCCGATTTCCCGTCGGGCACGCAGGGGCCGGTCGAAGGCGGCTTCTTCGTTGCGCAATTGGACCAGGCGACGCCGTTCCACGTGCATGGTCCGGCCGAAATGGTGGGCGTCTCGCTCAACGTGAAGGGCTGGGCCGCGCTTACCGGGCAGCCCGTCAATCTCACGACCAACCGGATGCTGCCGCTTGCGGGCACGATTGCGGACGGCGATGCTGCTGCGGCCGCGGCGGATATTGCCGGGCGTCTGGGGCGCGGGGATATCGACAGACCTCAGGCGGCCTCCCAGATTGCGTCGGTCCTCGGCGGCGCATTGAGGGCACTCGATCCGGGGCATGAGCAATTCATCGACCGCATGCTGGAATGGCTCGGCAATTCCTTCAATCCGGCGATCGAAGACCTGCAGGAAACGCTCTCGATGTCGCCGCGCACGGTCCAGCGGCTGGCCAACCGGTATTTCGGTCGTCCCCCGATCGCCCTGGCCAAGCGCTACCGCGCGGTTCGGGCAGCGACCATGCTGTCGATGCCCGACCTGCCCGACGCGATCGTGACCGAGATCTACGACTCCTTCTACGACCAGGCCCACCTGATCAGGGATCTGCGGCGCTATACCGGCCGCACGCCGAAGCGGCTCGGCGGGGACACAGAGACCCTGGGTGAAAAGACGCTCGATGTCCGGGGTTATGGCAACGCGGCCCTGTTCGACCGGATTGCGGAAGAAGAGGCTAAGGCGAAGGCGTAAGCTTCAAGCCGCGCAAATGCTAACGACTCGCAACAATGGGATTTGCGTTGAAAGCGCAGCCACCCATGCATAGGTGAAATCGGAACGAAACAGTCCGATTACCCGTTTTCACGAGCACCATGCGCCTTTCAAACCTCGCCGATTATGCCATCGTCACGATGTGCGCCGCGACCCGCCATTGCGGCGGCGGACGCGTGTCGGCGGGCGAACTGGCGCAGGAAACCGGCCTTCCGGCTCCGACCGTACAGAAAGTCGTCAGCAAGCTGTCGGGCGCGGGTTTGCTGCGCTCGGTCCGCGGGGCCGGCGGCGGGTTGCAACTGGCTCGCCCGGCGGCGGCGATTACCGTTGCCGACATCGTCGAGGCGGTCGAAGGGCCCATCGCGCTCACCGCGTGCGTCGATGGATCGGACTGCGTCGTCGGGGACACCTGCGCGGTGAAGCCGCACTGGCCCACGATCAACAATGCACTGCGCGGCGCGCTGGCGGACATTCCGCTGACGCAACTTGCGCAGGCTCACCAGACAGCCGCGAAAGAACTGGCATGACCGATACTCTCGACCTTCAGGACCAGCCTTTACAGGACCAGGCCGCCCACGATGCCGCCGCAAAGGCCGCCGACTACGAACACGGCTGGTCCAGCGACATCGACACCGAATTCGCCGAGAAGGGCCTGACCGAAGACACCGTCCGCTTCATCAGCGCCAAGAAGGGCGAGCCTGAGTGGATGCTAGACTGGCGGCTCAAGGCCTTCCGCCTGTGGCAGGAGATGGAGGAGCCGAACTGGGCCAAGCTCGGCTATCCGGAAATCGACTACCAGGACGCCTATTACTACGCCGCACCGAAGAAGAAGCCGGAGCTGGAAAGCCTCGACGAACTCGACCCGGCGATCCGCGAAACCTACGAGAAACTGGGCATTCCGATTGCCGAGCAGGAAGTGCTCGCCGGGGTGAAGGGCGCGCGCAAGGTGGCGGTGGACGCCGTGTTCGACTCGGTCAGCGTCGCCACCACTTTCCGCGAGGAGCTGAGCAAGGCAGGTGTCATCTTCCTGTCGATCAGCGAGGCGATCAAGGAGCATCCCGGGCTGGTGAAGAAGTGGCTGGGCAAGGTGGTGCCGCAGCGCGACAATTACTTCGCCTGCCTCAACGCGGCGGTCTTCTCCGACGGAACCTTCGTCTACATTCCCGAAGGCGTGCGCTGCCCGATGGAGCTCAGCACCTATTTCCGCATCAATGCCGAGAATACCGGCCAGTTCGAACGCACGCTGATCGTGGCCGAAAAGGGCTCTTACCTCAGCTATCTCGAAGGCTGCACCGCACCGATGCGCGACGAGAACCAGCTTCACGCGGCCGTTGTCGAACTGGTCGCGATGGAAGATGCCGAGATCAAGTATTCGACCGTGCAGAACTGGTATCCCGGCGATGCGACAGGCAAGGGCGGCATCTACAATTTCGTCACCAAGCGCGCGCTGTGCCAGGGCGACCGCAGCAAGGTCAGTTGGACGCAGGTCGAAACCGGCAGCGCGGTGACGTGGAAATACCCCTCCTGCGTGCTCAACGGGCGCGACAGCGTGGGCGAGTTCTACTCCGTCGCCGTCACCAACAATTACCAGCAGGCCGACACCGGCACCAAAATGATCCACAACGCGCCGGGCACGCGCAGCACGATCATTTCCAAGGGTATCTCGGCCGGCAAGTCGAACAACACCTATCGCGGCCTGGTGCGGGTCAGCCCTAATGCCGAGGGCGTGCGCAACCGCACCGAATGCGATTCGCTGCTGATCGGCGACCGGTGCGGCGCACACACCGTGCCCTATATCGAGGTGAAGAACCCCAGCGCCCAGATCGAGCACGAGGCGACCACCAGCAAGGTCAGCGACGACCAGCTGTTCTATGCCCAGCAGCGCGGGCTGGACGAGGAAGAGGCGATGGCGCTGATCGTCAACGGCTTCGCGAAAGAGGTGCTGAAAGAGCTGCCGATGGAATTCGCTGTGGAAGCGCAGAAGCTGCTGGCGATTTCGCTTGAGGGGAGTGTGGGGTGAGTACGGTTTACACAGACGACTACGGCGCACTTCCTTGGATTTGGCTGGTTATGGGTCTTTGGCTGTTGTTTCGGGCTTGGGAAAGCGGATCATCCGGCTGGATGTTCGTGGCCGACACTTCTGCTGCATTAGCTGCCTTAGCTCTGTCTGCCCATTACCTCGTCAAGCGTAGGCGAGCAGTTCGGGAGGGCCGTGATCCTTCCATCATCCGGGTCAAAGACGATGACTGACCGCAAGACCCTCCAGCTTCGCGATCTGACCGAGACCGCCGATGCCGCGCCCGCCCTTAAGAAGAAGGGCCGCGGCTGGGAGATTTCGGAGAAGCGGCTCGATGCGCTGCACGAGCGGGCGCGCGAATTGCGGCGCCATTCCTCCCCGGCGCACAAGGCGCTGGCGAAGCGTTTTACCGAGGCCGACATGGGCCCCTTCACCTTCACGCGGCATGCCGTGGTCGGCAGCGCGATCGTCGATTTCAACTGCCACAAACTCGGCATGGCGATCATCATCGACGAGCCGGACCAGAACGAAACCCTCGCCAAGCGGCGCGACAAGAGCCTTGAATCCGTCGGTATCCGCGTCATGCGGATCACGGCGGAAGACATCCTCGAAAACATGGACAAGGTGCTGGAGCGCATCACGCTCGGCATGAGGATGCGGATCGGCGACCGCAAACAGGCCCGCCGCGAACACGACGCCAGGAACCCGCGCCAGACCAGGCCGCGCTACGACCGCGACGGCAATGGTCCCCCGCGAAATCGAAGAGACAAGTAATGCTGAAAATCGAAAACCTTTCCGCCGAGATTGGCGGCAAGCAGATCCTCGACGGGCTCACGCTCGAAGTGCCTGCGGGCGAGGTCCATGCGATCATGGGCCCGAACGGCGCTGGCAAATCGACGCTCGCCTATGTGCTGGGCGGGCGCCCCGGTTACGAAGTGACCGGCGGCAGCGTGACGTTCAACGGACAGGACCTGCTGGACCTCGAACCGCATGAGCGCGCCTCGGCGGGCCTGTTCCTCGGATTCCAGTACCCGGTCGAGATTCCGGGCGTTTCCAACGTCCAGTTCCTTCGCGAGGCGCTGAATGCGCAGCGCAAGGCACGGGGCGAGGAAGCCCTGACCGGCGGCGAATTCCTGAAGCTGGCGAAGGAGAAGGCCGGGCTGCTGAAGCTCGACATGGAAATGCTCAAGCGCAACGTGAATGTCGGCTTTTCCGGCGGCGAGAAGAAGCGCGCCGAGATGGTCCAGATGGGTATCCTCGACCCGGCATTCGCCGTGCTGGACGAGACCGACAGCGGCCTCGACATCGATGCGCTGCGCGTGGTGGGCGACGGGATCAATGCAATCATGCGCGATCCGGCCAAGGGGGTACTCCTGATTACCCATTACCAGCGCCTGCTCGACGTGGTGCAGCCGGACAAGGTGTCGATCCTGGCGCAGGGCCGGATCGTCCAGACTGGCGGGCCGGAGCTGGCGCAGCGCCTGGAGGCCGAGGGTTACGATGCGGTGATGGCAGATGCCTGAGGCAGCGACTTTCCCCACACGCAAGGACGAGGCGTGGCGGTATTCCGATACCGATGCACTTGCTTCGCTCGATCTGGGCACCTTCGACGACTGGAGCGACATCGACGTTCCGGCAGGCGAGACGCGGCGCGAAATCGTCACCATTGCAGAGCCGGATGACGGTACGAAGCTTCGCCGCCTGCGCGTGAAGATCGGCGAGGGCGCACGGTTCGAATTGTTCGGCGTGATTGCAGCGGCACAGCTGGGCCGCGTCGAACTGGTCGTGCACCTGGAACGCGGGGCGCATTTCGAGATGGGCGGCATCACGGTCGGCGGGCGCGACACCACGCGCGAATTCGTCAGCCACGTCGTTCACGCTCATCCCGAAGCCACCAGCAACCAGACCGTGCGCGCCGTCCATTGGGGCCAGGGCACGGGTAATTTCCTCGGCCGGATCGACGTCGTGCGCGATGCGCAGAAGACCGACGCGGCACAGGATTTCAAGGGCCTGCTGCTGGAAAAGGGCGCGAGCGTGAACGCCGTGCCGCAGCTCGAAATCTTTGCCGACGACGTGCAATGCGCGCATGGCGCCACCGTGGGCCAGCTGGACGAGAATGCGCGCTTCTACATGGCGGCGCGCGGCCTATCGCCCGAACTGTCGCGCCGTCTGCTGGTGCAGGCGTTTCTCGGCGATGCGATGGCGGGGCTGGACGACGAGGACGAGGCGGAACGCTTGCTCCGCATCGCGCTGGACAAGCTGGACGCGCATCTGTGAGCGAGGCCGCGACCCTTTCCCGCAAGGCGGATTTCCCGGGCCTCGTCACGGCCGAGGGTAAGCCCTGGCATTATCTCGACACGGCTGCCACGGCACAGAAACCCCGCGCGGTGATCGACGCGATGAGCCGGGCGCTGGGCAAGGATTACGCCACCGTCCACCGCGGCGTCTATGGTCGCAGCGCGCAGATGACGCTGGGTTACGAAGCGGCGCGGCGCAGGGTCGCAGGGTTCGTCGGGGCGAAGAACGAGAACGAGATCGTCTTCGTGCGCGGTGCGACCGAAGGCATCAACCTCGTGGCGAATAGCTGGGGCCGGGCGAACCTGCGCGAAGGCGACCGCATCATGCTGTCGCAGCTGGAGCATCACTCCAACATCGTGCCGTGGCAGATAGTGGCGCAGGAAACCAGCGCGAAGATCGATGTGTGCCCCCTGACCGAAGACGGCCTGATCGATCTGGACTGGCTGGAGGCCAACCTGACGCGCGCGCACAAGCTGGTCGCGCTGGCCCATATGTCCAATGTCCTCGGCTCCGTTCTGGGCGCCAAGCGCGCTGCGAAGGCCGCCCATGCGGTGGGCGCGAAGCTGCTGCTGGACGGCTGCCAGAGCGCGCCGCGCATGCGGCTCGCCATGGACGAGCTGGGGTGCGATTTCTTCGTGCTGTCTGCCCACAAGCTTTACGGGCCGACCGGCATCGGCGTGTTGTGGGCGCGCGAGGATATACTGGAAGAAATGCCGCCCTGGCACGGCGGCGGCGCGATGATCGACAGGGTCACCTTCGAAAAATCGACCTATGCCCCGCCGCCCCAGCGGTTCGAGGCGGGCACGCCAATGATTACCGAGGCCATCGCGCTGCATGCCGCCATCGACTACGTCGAAGAGGTGGCCGGCGAGGCGGGCATGCAAGGGCTTTTCGCGCACGAGGCCGATCTGGCAGCGAGGACTCGCGAGGCGCTTTCGCGGATCAATTCGGTCCGTGTCCTGGGACCGGAGCAGAGCGCGGGGATCGTCTCTTTCGTGATGGAGGGGGTTCACCCGCACGATCTGGGCACCATATTGGATGAAGAGAACGTCGCAATCCGCGCCGGGCACCATTGCTGCCAGCCGCTGATGGACCATCTGGGCGTTCCCGCAACTGCGCGGGCGAGCTTCGGACTCTACAGCGACGACAGCGATATCGAGGCCCTGCTGCGCGGTATCGAGCGAACACAGAAGATTTTCGGCTAGGAATTCGATGATGAGCGAAGACAACGCTGACAGGAAGGATTTCGTCGCGGCCCCGGCGCCGACGGAACAGGTTCTGACCGAGGCACCGCCCAAGCCTCCGCGCGCCCGCGTGGACGATGCGGTGGAGCCTGCCGCGGAAACGCCGAAACAGACCATGGAGCGCAAGCGGGACTACCTTGAAGGGTTTCTCCAGAAGAAACCGGAAGAGGCCGGTCCGGGCGGCGCTGGTGGGCCGCTGCAGGAAGCGGTGATCGCCGCGCTGAAGGAAATCTACGATCCGGAAATCCCGGTGAACATCTACGATCTGGGCCTGATCTACGGCGTAGAGGTCGATGACGAGAGCGATGTCACGGTCACGATGACCCTGACCACGCCGCATTGCCCGGTCGCCGAGACCATGCCGGGCGAAGTCGAGCTGCGCGCGGCCAGCGTGCCGGGCGTACGCGATGCCGAGGTCAATCTCGTCTGGGACCCGCCATGGGGTCCGGACAAGATGACGGACGAGGCGCGGCTGGAACTGGGGATGCTGTGATGGCGCAAAGCACCCTTCGCGAACGCCCCGCAGCGGTCATTCTCACGCCCGCTGCCGAGCAGCGCGTGACCGACCTGATGGCCAAGGCGCCCGACAATGCGATAGGCGTCAAACTCTCGACGCCGCGCCGCGGCTGTTCGGGTCTCGCCTATTCGGTCGATTACGTGACCGAGGAAGCCGGCTTGGACGAGAAGATCGAGACGCCCGGCGGCGTGTTCTACATCGACAGCGCCAGCGTGCTCTATCTGATCGGCAGCACGATGGACTGGGTCGAAGACGACTTCACCGCCGGTTTCGTGTTCGAGAACCCGAATGCCAAGGGCGCGTGCGGCTGCGGCGAAAGCTTCATGGTCTGACGGCTTCCGCCACGAAAATTGGCGAGCCGCTTAACCTGTTGGAAAGGTTTGCCGAAACTTTGTCGCGGCCGCCCCATTGGTTGGGTATGAGACCTTTCGTTCCCATCGCCGCCGCCATCGCAATGTTTTCTGCGCCGCCGCTCCACGCCGAAACCAAGCCGGGGGCAGAGCCGCTGCGCGCGGTCGCCGAGACACGGCGCAAGGTGGTCGGTGAAGGCAAGGCGAAGCGGTCCGGCAAACGCTATGCGACCGGGCAGGTGGCGGCCCGCATCCTTCGCGGTGCGCATGTGAGCCTTCGCGAGGGGGTCCGCCGGATCACGGCGCGCCGAACGGTCCAGCGACGTGTGGCGGCTAACGGGATGCCGCTATTCGAATTCCAGTAAAGGCGATCAATCTTCTCGGGCGAGCCGTTCGAGCAGCTGGCGTTCCAGCGGATCGAGCTCGCCATCGGCTTCGATCATGCTGTCGAGCCAGGCCTGTTCGTTGTCGGTGACGATCTCGCCCGCTGCCGCTTGCGCGGTGTAGTCGGGAGTGGGGCGCCCGGCTGGTTTCCGGCCGAACACCACGCCCAGATTGTTGCGGACCTGCGGAATTTCCCGCGCCATGCGGCCCATGAACCGGCCGACCTCGCGCTTGTTGTCGGCGATGAACGCTTCGAGTTCTTTCACCCGGTCATGGCTCAACTGCGCGCGCGTCAGTTCGAAGCCGCGCAGGTAATTCGCGATCCCGTCGATGAAGAGTGGCGCCCATTCCGGCGCGTTGTCGTGGCCAAGCGTCGCATCCTTGATCCGGAACAGCATTTCGGCATCGAACCGGCTGACGGCGGCAGGGCCGTGACCGCCGCTCGCAAAGATGACGCGGCGCAGCAATCGGCATTCCGCCGTGCTTACATGGTTGGCCGACAGTTCGCCGCCACATCGGGTCGGGCCGGTCCCGGTCAGTACGGCATCCTCGATTTGCGACAGGGTGTAACGCTTCAGCTTTTCGGGTACGTTTTGCGCGCGCTCGACCACCCGCACCAGCAGTTCCAGCTCGGCAAAGGTCTCGAGATGCCCGTCAGCGTCCAGCGCACCGATCAGCCAGTCGGCTTCCTCTTCGTTGCACATGTGCCTGGGCTCGGTACCGTTCAGCACGAATTCGGTCAGCGCCTCGACGAAGAAATCGACCCATTCGCGACCGGGATTGTCGACCTGATGGTTGATCGCAAAGATCGCCTCGGCCTCGTCGCGGGTGATCTGTCCGTCGCCCCAGCCGAGGCGGCGCAGCGACTGGATTTCCTCGGGCGAAACGTGGCGGTCGGCGGCCACGGCTCTGGCCAGATCGGCAAACTGCATGCTCATGCGAAGTCTAGTCCCCTGTGATACCCTGCGGGGATGGCAGAACATTCTTAAATCGCCCTTACCTCCTTTATCGAAACCTGTTCGCCCGGGCCCCTAGCGCCCGAGGGCGCGCACGCAGGCTGCCCGGTCGACATCGAGTGCATCCGAGGTGCGCCGCGCATCGACATAGGTGGCAGTCGGCTCCGCCCCGGGCCGCAGCGGGTAAAGATAGATGTCGAGAACGCATGGTTCGCCGGCGAATTGCAGCTTGCGCGCATCGCCTTCGATCACGTCGAGCCTAGGGGCGCCGAAGCGCGAGGTGAGGCCCGCTGCAGTCTGGCCGATGACCCCCTCGAGACCGGGGATATCCATTACGCGCGGCGCGATGAACCCGCCGGTCGGCGGAGCGGGGCGCGTGCTCGGCACGGGAACGCTGACGCGAGGCGTCGGATTGCCCGGCTGCACCGCTCCCTGGCTGGATTGGGGGACGGTCGTCGCGCAGGCGGCGACCATCGGCAAGAGGGCAAGGGCGAGGATTTTACGCATCGGGAGGGGGATTCCTGCGAACTTTCGACTGAACGAGATGGGTTGCCGCCGCCGCCCCGATTACAGGCGCCAGCAGGTTTGCGAAAGGCACGGTGAGCAAGGCGGCGATCGCTCCGCCGAGAAGAAAGCGCGTTCCGCCGCCAAGGGGCGGGATCTCGGCCCGGTCGAGGCGGTGGCGCACCCATGCCAGATCCTGCAATTCGCGGCCCAGCAACCATGCATTGATCACCCAGAACAGGGCGACCGTTCCAACGCCCGTCACCAGCAGGACCAGCGCGAGGGGCAGGGCCAGCAGGTTGACGGCCAGCGCCCTGAAGGCGGAGCGAGCGCTTTCGCCGATGCTTTCGCCGAACGGCACGGGGCGAGCCGTTCGCTCCGCCTCGGGATAGAAACGCGCCTCGACAGCACGGACGATGTCTTCCGCGTAGAACTGGATCACCGCGAGGGCGACGATGCGGAACAGCAGCCAGCCGCCGATACCGATGGCCAGCACGGCGGCGAGCGCGGCGATTTCCTCGCTCATGTCGCCGGTCCATTGCTCGATAAAGGCCTGGAGCAATGCGAAGCTGCCGATGCCCAGAGCCGCGAACACCACGATCGTGACGATCACCGATTTGACGAGCACGCGCAGGATGGCGGGGTCCGCCAATTGTCCGGCGGCGCGGCCGAGTGCTGCGGGAAGGGACATGCCGGGTAACGCCATGTTGCGGGCATCGGGCGACGGGCCGCGCAAGTCAATCGGCACGAGTTCGCGCGAGCAGGGGGCAGGGCTTGGCCTTGGGCGTTCCAGCGGCTAGGCGCGCAGGGCACATCCTCCTTCCCCGAACGAAAGACACGCAGCACCATGTCCGACCCCAAATTCGACGTCGTCGCGATCGGCAATGCCATCGTCGACATCCTTGCGCCTTGCGAGGATGCGACCATCGAGCAGCTTGGCCTTGCCCGTGGCGGCATGTCGCTGGTCGATGCGGAAGGCGCGGACAGGCTGTATGATGCGATGGGTCCGGCGACCGAGAAATCGGGCGGCAGTGCTGCCAATACGCTGGCGGGCCTGGCGGCGCTCGGCACGAAATGCGCGTTTATCGGGCAGGTGGCCGACGACCAGTTCGGCAAGGTCTTTGCCCACGACATCCGTTCTGCGGGCATCGCTTTCGACACGCCCGCGCGCGAGGAAGAGCCGCCGACGGGCCGCTGCCTGATCTTCGTGACGCCCGACGGGGAGCGGACGATGAACACCTTCCTGGGTGCAGGACAGTTCCTGCCCGCGGGCGCGCTGGACGAGGACCTGATCGCGAGCGGTGCGATCCTTTATCTCGAAGGGTATCTCTGGGACCCCGAAGAACCGCGCAAGGCCATGCGGCGCGCCATCGACGTCGCCCGCGGCGCGGGGCGCAAGGTCGCCTTCACCGCCAGCGAGAGCTTCGTCATCGACCGCCATGGCGACGATTTCCGCGCCATGATCGCCGACGGCGTGATCGACATCCTGTTCGTCAACGAAAGCGAGCTGGCGACGCTGACAGGCGAGGATGATTTCGAGGCAGGCCTCGATCGCCTGTCGGGCGATGTTCCGATGCTGGTCGCGACGAAGGGCGAGCACGGGGCTGTCGCCATCGCCGGCGGAACCCGCGCCGAAGTCGCGGCGCAGCCGGTCGACAAGGTGGTCGACACCACCGGTGCGGGTGACCAGTTCGCCGCCGGTTTCCTGTCCGGCCATGCAGCGGGCATGGACCTCGAGACCTGCCTGAAGCGCGGAGCGATCGCGGCGGCCGAAGTCATCAGCCATATCGGCCCGCGTCCCGAAACCGACATGAAGGCCTTGATGGAAAAGCACCTCGGCTAGGCAGGCCGGTCCAGCCGCCGCGAAGTTGACGATGTTGACAGCGGCGCCTGGTCCTTCGCTCGCTTATTCCATCGGAATACCAAAAGTTTATGGCGCTTTCGCGAAGTTGACACTTCACCGGGAAATGACGCGAAAACGCAGCTTGGGGGATGGGTTCCGGCAATGGGAAAGAGCCCGTCCTCGCTAGCGAGCGGACCGCGTGTAGGACAGGTTCTTCTGATCGATCAGCCGGCCTTGCGCTGTTCTTCCATGCCGAGCAGCGCGCCAACGACATCGTCGGCAGGCCGGGGCTTCTCCAGCACCGGAGCGTTCATTTCGCGCAGGTGTTCGCCGATGCGGTTGAGGTCGCCGGTATGCAGCAGGAACGGGATGCCTGCATCCTGCAGCCGGTCCGCCGTTTCGTAGCACGTCTCGTTCGGGCCGAGGCTGACATCCAGAATGGCCCCTGCAATGCCGCCGTCCCCGATGATGGAAAGCGCCTGCGCGTTGTTCGACGCGGTGACCGCCTCGTAGCCGGCATCCTCCAGCGCGAACTGCAGGTCCATGGCAATCAGCGGCTCGTCTTCCAGGACGAGGTATTTCATTACGCTGCCCCTGCCGATGGCTGCATGGGAACCGCGATCCGCACACGCAGGCCGGCCGGGTCCCAATCCTTGTGCATGGTCCCTTGCGCGAATTTCAGCAGCGTCTCGGCAATGTCGAAGCCGGTTCCCCGTGCAGGCGGCGGACCATCGACCGTGGGGCCGTCCGCCTCGATCCACTCCAGTTCCAGCACGGGCCCGGCATCCTCTGCATGATGCCACCGGACCGTGACGGTTCCGGCGGCGTTGGAAAGCGCCCCGTATTTCGTCGCATTGGCCGCCAGTTCGTGCAGGGCGAGGCCGATCGCCGAAATGGCATTCGGCTTCGTGCGGACGCCGTTCCCTTCGAACACGATGCGGTCGCCTTCGGGGTCGTAGGGCGCCAGCACCGACCGGATCGCCTGCCCGACATGAATCGTGCCCAGCGCCGCATCGTCCAGCGTGGGTTCGTAGGACCGGCCCAGCGCCTGCACCCGCTCGTTGATCTTGCGCGATACCTCGCGGGCATCCATCGAACGCCCCGTGATGTTCACGATGCCTCCGACGACGGCAAAGACGTTCTTCATCCGGTGCGAGATTTCGCGGGCAATGGCCTTGGCGTGTTTTTCCTCGGCACGCGACTGGTGGATGTCGGTCACGTCCCACTGGCTGCCGAAGAAATAGATAAGCTCGCCTTCGGCATTGTAGATCGGGCCGAGATGCAGCGTGTTCCAGAAGGTGCTGCCGTCCTTCCGGTAATTGAGCAGTTCGACGACGACGACGCTCTCGCTTTTCAGCGCCTCTCGGATCTTCGCGACCTGACCGGGATCGGTATCCGGCCCCTGCAGGAACCGGCAGTTGCGCCCGACGACTTCATCGCTGCTGTAACCGGTGAGCTGTTCGAACGCTTCGTTGCAGAAGACGATGGGATCGTCCTCGACCCGGGGGTCCGTCAGGCACACGGCCATGCGGGTCTGCGCCATGGCCTGTTCGAACAGTAGCCCGGTGGCGCCGCCAAATGTTTCGGCGCGGGCGCCTCGCGAAATGATTGCGCGGTGGGCCTGGTTGGACGATTTCAATTCGCCCTTCGTATTGTCCTGCCGCGCCATGGAAGCGTCCCCTCGTCGCTGATTGCTTTTTGTTGCACTCTCCCAACGTCGCAGAGAGCGGGAAAGGTCCGGCGGAATCACCTTTGCGCTTCACGCTCCACTTCGCGCCAGCCGATATCGCGGCGGCAGAAGCCGGACGGAAAGTCGATGGCATCGACCGCTTCGTAGGCTGCGGCTTTCGCTTCGGTCACATTGGCGCCCATGGCGGTGACGTTCAGCACGCGTCCGCCATTGGCGACCAGCGTCTCGCCATCGCGCTTCGTGCCTGCGTGGAAAACCTTCGCGCCGTCCTCTTCGGCCGAGCCAAGTTCGATCGCGCCGCCTTTTTCCGGCGTGCCGGGATAGCCGTTCGCGGCCATCACCGCGGTCAGCGCGGTCCGTTTGCTGAAGGAGACGTCCTCCGCTTCGCCCAGTCGTCCCTCGGCGCAGGCCAGCATCAGCGTAGCCAGGTCGCTCTCCAGCCGCATCATCAGGACCTGGCATTCCGGATCGCCGAAGCGGGCATTGTATTCGATCAGTTTCGGGCCGTCCTCGGTCAGCATCAGCCCGGCATAGAGCACGCCGGAATAGGGCATCCCCTCGGCCCGGAGCGTATCGACGGTGGGCTGCACGATTTCGCGCATGACGCGGGCCTGCAGTTCGCCGCTTAGCACGCGCGCAGGCGAATAGGCGCCCATGCCGCCGGTATTGGGGCCTTCGTCGCCTTCGCCCACCCGCTTGTGATCCTGCGCGCTGCCGAAAGGGACGACGGTGGTCCCGTCGGTCAGGGCGAAGAAGCTGGCTTCCTCCCCGGTCATGAATTCCTCGATCACGACTTCCGCCCCGGCCTGCCCGAAACGGCCGCCGAACATATCGCGCAATTCCACCAGCGCGGCTTCCTTCGTTTCGGGAATGACCACGCCTTTCCCTGCAGCAAGACCGTCTGCCTTCAGCACGTAAGGCGGGGAGAACCGGTCCAGCGCATCGCGCGCTTCCTCGAACGAACGAGTGCGGACGTATCCTGCCGTGGGAATGCCCGCCCGCTCGCACAAATCCTTGGTGAAGCCCTTGCTGCCTTCCAGCTGGGCTGCGTCCTTGTCAGGGCCGAACACTGCGATACCGGCTGCGCGCAATGCATTGCCGAGGCCGTCCACCAGCGGCGCTTCGGGTCCGACGACCACCAGCGCGATGTCTTCCGCCTTGCAGAATGCCAGCACCGCTGCGTGGTCGGCAGGATCGAGGTCGACGCAGGTCGCTTCCTCTGCAATGCCGGGGTTCCCGGGGGCGGCGAACAGCTTCGCAACTTGCGGGGATTGCGCCAGCTTCCACGCCAGCGCATGTTCGCGCCCGCCCGAACCGATCAGCAGGATATTCATGGCTCATGCCCTTTGACAGTGACGACAATAGCGGCCTCGTAGCGAAGGGTCGCAGCGGCGACAACGCCGAGCCTGTCAGCGTGTCCGACCTGTCGGCCCGGCTGAAACGGACGGTGGAGGACCAGTTCGGCTTCGTCCGCCTTCGCGGCGAATTGTCGGGCGTGAAGCGCGCCGCGTCGGGTCATCTCTATTGCAGCCTGAAAGACGACAAGGCGGTGATCGACGGGGTGATGTGGAAAGGCAATGCCGGGCGCCTGCCGTTCCAGCCGGAAGACGGGCTGGAAATCGTCGCGAGCGGCAAGCTGACGACCTATCCCGGGCGCAGCAAGTACCAGATCGTGATGGAGCGGATGGAGCTGGCCGGCGAAGGCGCGCTGCTGGCCCTGCTGGAAAAAACGCGGGCGAGGCTGGAAGCGGAAGGGTTGTTCGCCCGCGAACGCAAGCGCGCGCTGCCCTACCTGCCGCGCACCATCGGCGTGGTGACCTCGCCCACCGGCGCGGTGATTCGCGACATCTTGCATCGGCTGGCCGACCGCTTCCCCAGCCATGTCGTCGTCTGGCCCGTATTGGTGCAGGGGCAGGGCGCAGCCGACCAGGTGAGCGCGGCCATTCGCGGCTTCGGCGCCATTCCGGCAGGCGGACCGGTCCCGCGTCCCGACCTGCTGATCGTGGCGCGCGGCGGCGGCTCGATCGAGGATCTGTGGAGCTTCAACGAGGAAAGCGTGGTCCGCGCCATCGCCGAATCGCCCATTCCCGTCATCAGCGCCGTGGGGCACGAGACGGACACCACGCTGGCCGACTACGCCGCCGACCGCCGCGCGCCGACGCCGACCGCTGCTGCGGAAATGGCCGTGCCGGTGCGGGCGGAGCTTGCCGCGATGCTCGGCGATTTCGGTGTGCGCCAGCAGCGCAGCGTATTGCGCCCGCTCGAACTGGGACGCGAACGGCTGGAGGCGCGGGTCCAGCGCCTGCCGAAGCTGGATGCGCTGCTGCAACCGCAGGCGCAAAAGCTGGACGATCTGGCGGACAGGCTGAAACGCGGGCTGGAGAACCGCGCGCGCGATGGCCGCGAACGGCTGGGCCGCGCGCAGCTGGCGCCGTCCATCCTGACCCGCGCCCACCGCGATGCCGCGCGCAGACTCGCCGCCATCCGCCTGACGCCCGACCTGCCTCGCCAGAAGCTGGTTCGCCAGCAGGAACGGCTGGACGCACTCGCCCGTGTCCACGGCTCGCTCGATCCGCGTGCCCCGCTCGAACGCGGCTATTCCTTGGTTCAGGATGCGGACGGCAGACTGGTCCGCCGCAAGGTCGAGGCGGAGAAAGCGGGCGCGCTCTCCATTCAGTTTGCAGACGGAGTGCTTGCGGTAGGAGAGGGACACACCGCGCCCGCTGCGCGCAAGCCTGCCCGCCGCAAGAAGCCGGCCGCAGGCGGCGATGCGCAGCAGGGTTTGTTCGATTGACCCGCCATTGCTAGAGACCCGCCCATGCTCATGTCATCCCGCGACCAGCTCGCCAAGCTGCGCTACGAAGCCAGCTCCTTCCGTGTCCTGAAAGCCGGGCGCCACGTCGCCTGCGCCGTATCGGGCGAGCTCATCGCTCTCGAAGACCTGCGTTACTGGAGCGCGGACCTGCAGGAACCCTATGCCAGCGCCGAAATCGCGACGAAGCGCCTGCTGGAGGCGCAGTGATGCGTCTGCCTGCACGCGGGGCGGCGCTGATCGCACTCGCTTCGCTGGCCGCCTGCAATGCCGCCAGCGCGGCAGACGAAACGCTGGCCAGCGCCGACGCATCACCTGACACGCAGACGCCTCAGACAGCCGCCGCGCCTGTCATGACGCCGCCACCCGCCGCTGCCGCACCGGAGGCGCAGGGGCCGGCAACATTCCTCTATGACGGCGAGCTGACCCAGGGCGGCTTCATTCGCGGGCAGGTTCCGGCGGGCACGGTGTCCGCGCGGCTCGGCGAAACGCCGCTGGCGATCGGCCCGACCGGCAGGTTCTTCGCTGCCTTCGACCGGGACGAAAGCACGCAGGCGTTCCTGCACGCATCCATGAAGGACGGGCGGCAGGTCAGCGTGCCGGTCACCGTCTCTCCTCGCGAATGGAACATCCAGCGCGTGAATGTCGCCAAGCGCGAAGGCGGCAGCAGCGAGGCGTGGTGGGCGAAACGCGAGCCGGAGTGGAACGCGATCGTCGATGCGCGCGCACGACAGACCGGCGCCGAGGGCTGGACGCAGGATTTCGTCTGGCCGGTAACGGGGCGCATTTCCGGACTGTTCGGCCGCCAGCGCATCTATCGCGGGGAGCCGGGCAGCTATCACTCCGGCATCGATATCGCGCCCGGTGGCGGCGTGCCCTTCGTCGCCCCGGCAGACGGCGTGGTCGTCCTCGCCCGCACGGGTTTCAGCCTCGAAGGCAACCTCATCATCATCGACCACGGGGCAGGGCTGAACAGCGCCTTCCTCCACGCCTCGCGCATCGTGGTGGAGGAGGGGCAGGCCGTCACGCAAGGCCAGCATATCGGCAATGTCGGTGCATCGGGCCGCGCCACCGGGCCGCACCTGCACTGGAGCCTGAAATGGCACGATGCGCGGCTGGACCCGCTGCTGTTCACCGGCCCCATGCCCTGAGGTTGAGGGGAGGCAGTGCGAACTGCCCCCTCCTTACTGGACGCGCTTCACCTTGATCGCGCGGCGATTGCCGATCTTCGCGGTGAAGCTGGAGAGCGCACCTTTCTTGATCGTGACTTCGGTGCCGGGATCGATGTCGCTGTACATGATGAAATTGTCGTTCTGCACCCACTGCGCCCCATCGGCGAGGGTGAAGGCCCAGCTGCCCCGCCCGATCCGCGTGGCGCTGGCGATGGTGGTGGTGATTTCCTCGAACTCGTCCTCGTCCCCGCCGTCGAACAGGCGGATGCGCGGCAGCGACAGGCCGAACAGGCCGCGCCGTGCCTCGCGCAGTTGTTCCTTGTCGGCAAAGACCAGCTCGTCCGTGCTTTCCTTCTGCGCGATGTCCGCGACCTGCGCGTCATAGCATGAGAGGCGCTGCATCGGATCGGCAATCTCGCGGCAATCGTAGAGCGCCTGCACCGCCGCCGGTGTGCCCATCTCGTCGTCCTGCGCCGCAGCGGGAACGGCGAGGGTGAAAACTGCGCCAAGCGCGATCAGGGTGCGAAATGCCATCGGGACCTCATGGGGTGCTGTGTCGGCGCCCGAGTGTAGTGCCGCCCGCCTGCATGGCAAGTGTATCGCTGCGGCCGGGGCACCGCGTCTGGCCGCTTATGCGTTGAACGGGCGCACCTTTCGCCTATGGCAGCGCCGGTGACACGCCTTCTCCTCCTCGCCCTTGTCGTGCTGGCGCTTGCGCCCGGCACCTGGATCCGCAGCCCGCGCCCGGCGCAGGTGCTGGACGCCGGTCTCGTCTCGGTCGCCATCCCGGTCCAGCAGCCGCGCGTCGGTGCGCTGGAGATCGAGGGCATGTGGAAACTGTCGAGCGAGCATTCGCTGTTCGGCGGATATTCCGGACTGGTCGCCATCGAGCCCGATTTCCTCCTGGCAGGCAGCGACCAGGGCGCTGCGCTGTGGCTGGAACTGGATGGCGGCCAGCCCGGGCGCGGCGACATGCGGCGGTTCGGGGCGAAATCCTATTTCGGCGAGAAAACGGGATCGGACCTGGAGGCGCTGACGATCGACCCGGAGACGGGCTGGCTCTGGGCCGCTTACGAGAACCTCAACGCGGTCATCCGCATGGGGCCGCGCGGGGGCGTGCAGGCGGGCGCGGAACCGCCGCAAATGGAAGACTGGCCGTCCAATGCTGGGCCCGAGGCGTTCGTGCGTCTGCCGGACGGGCGGTTCATCGCCATGGCGGAAGGAACATGGGCGTGGTCGGCACAGAACCGCGACGGCCTGCTGTTCGATGGCGATCCGGTGGACGGGGCCGAGGCCATTTCGTTCGATTTCCACGATCCGGAAGGGTATCTGCCGGTCGACATGGCCGCATTGCCCGATGGCCGCGTGCTGATCCTGGTGCGCAGCTTCGAATGGGGCCTGCCGCCGGTGTTCAAGGCGCGCCTGCTGGTCGCGGACCCGGCCGACATTCGCGAGGGCGAGGAATGGCCGTGGCAGGAAATTGCGCGGTTCACCCCGCCGATGCCGACCGACAATTTCGAAGGGATCGCGGTGTGGGGGGACGGTTATCCCGTCACGCTCTGGATGATTTCGGACGACAATACGGCGAAGTTCCAGAACACGCTGCTGCTCAGGATGCGCTGGGACGGGGAACTACCCGAGTAATCGGCGCGCCGTCCCGGCTACAGACGCGAAAAAGCGCGCGGAGCATGATGCCCAGCGCGCTTTGGAATCTCGCTTGAAGAAAAGCCTTCCGGCTTACGCTGCTTCCTTGGCAGCCTTCTTCAGTTCGCGCTTCACCTTCTGGGCGCGCGGGGACAGTTTTTCGTCCTTGGTCTTCAGCAGCCAGTTGTCGAGACCGCCATTATGCTCGACGCTGCGCAGGCCGTGGGTCGACACGCGGAACTTGAAGCCACGCTCCAGCTTCTCGCTCAGCAGGGTGACGTGCTGCAGGTTCGGCAGGAACACGCGCTTGGTGCGGTTGTTCGCGTGGCTCACATTGTTGCCGGTCAGGCGGCCCTTGCCGGTCAGTTCGCAGATGCGCGACATGATCAATCTCTTTGCTTGCTTTGATATGCGGCACTGCCCCGCAAGATGCGGGGGGAGGGCCGGGAAAGGCGCGCAAGTATCGCCCAAAAGCCGAATCGTCAACCGATAGCTTGCGTTTGCCGCGCTCTCCCCGCTAGCGCGGCGGGATGGCACGATGGCCCGTCCCGCCCGCAATGCAAGCCGCGCTGGAGCAGGCGCGCCTCGCCGTGGATGCGGGCGAGGTGCCGGTCGGCGCGGTGGTGGTGAAGGACGGTGAGGTCGTCGCCCGCGCCCACAACGCGCCGCGCACCCTCCACGACCCGACCGCCCACGCCGAAATCCTGGCGATTCGCCGCGCCGCCGAGGCGCTGGGACAGGAACGGCTGGAAGGCTGCGAGCTATGGGTCACGCTGGAGCCCTGCGCCATGTGCGCCGGCGCCATCGCCCATGCGCGGATTGCGAAGCTCTACTACGCCGCCAGCGACCCCAAAGGCGGCGGCGTCGAACACGGCGCGCGGGTCTTCGAGCACGCGCAGGTCAATCACGCGCCGGAAGTGTATTCGGGCATGGGTGAGGGCGAGGCGAGGGAGATGTTGCGGGAATTTTTTAGGGGGCGGAGGTAGTATGAACGGCGTTGATGACCAGCTTGCGTTTTGCAAAACCTAATATAAGATTAGTGTATGTATAGATCTTTCTTTTCTAATAATTGTTTTGATGAGTGGCTGCTACAGCGCTCAGCCGCGTCCAGTCGAAGGCGTAATAGCGTCCGGTATGACGCCGCAAATAGTTTTGATCCGCGAATTAGCTGCGCGCGAAAAATGGAGCATCAACTGCACAGGTCATTCGGGCGAGATGACGACATTACGCCTTGTTCCGAAGAGCCGTTTTTCAGAAATCTCGGTAGATGACATTCAAGAGGAATTGGCAAAGGTTGCGACCTCCATTCATCTCGTCATTGGAGCCGAAGCGATCTCAACGAACTGCGATGCTACACCTGTGATGATAGAGGCTTTGGAATCCTTTGATAGTGACCCTCTAGGTTTCGGTCCACGCGCCACTCTTGCACGTCTGCTGAAAGTCGCTTTGGATTGTGGTTATGAAAACTCAAATCTGCGCCCAATTACGCAGAGGGAAGCAGGGTGGCTAAAGGATCAAATACAACCGAACTGGGTCGCTCTCGATTCTGGCGATGACTCGGGCGATCGTTATGGACCGGCTATTTGCTACATATTGATGTCGAGCCGTCTTTCTGAACTCGAATAGTTGGTCGATTTACCTGCATCCTGAGGAAATCCCTCACATCCCTCGCCATATCTTGGCCTTCACCCCGTCTTTCGGCCCGAATGTCCGGCTGGGACACACTTTCGGCCTGAAGCGCTTGCCGTAGCAGAGGCGCAATTCCTGCAGCCAGCCGCGGCGGTTCAGCTTTACGCCGACCATGCTTGGCTCCCAGCCCGGATTGGCGCTGGCGAAGGCTTCACGGATGCGGCCTGCGGTGAGGCCCTCCTCGCGGCTGATGCGGTCGAAATCGGGCCAGCGGTAGCTGTTCCACAATATGCGCGTCACATTGAAATAGGTATCGGGCCGCCGCGTCATGCAACTGCCATGCTTCGCCCATTGCCGCGCGGCGAGGCTGGCGGACGGCATCATGCAGAGGTTCTTCGCCACCGTGGCAGGCTGGGGACGGCGCGCGGTTGGGCAGTATTGCGGCCAGGTGCTGCGCCCATCCGGCCACAGGCCGTGGACGATGAAGCCGAAGCGGCCATTGCGGCCCGAACACTGGGTGGCATGCGTGCCGCTGCGCTGGCGCGTGCGGCAGAACTCAGGGCTCCAGCTCAGTGCCATGGTGTAGCCTGTCACCGGAACCTGCCGCACCGGCCCGTCCTGCTTCGCCTGCGGCACGGAAATGCGCGCCGGAACCTTGCATTGGTAGGCCTGCGCCGAAGCCGCGGCAGGCAGTCCCACGACGACCAAGCCGGCCAGCGCAAGCAACGGTCCGCTATTAGCGGACAGCAAGGCCGACGGGCCGCCGGCGCTCCTGCGCCGGCCCCTCGGAGGCATCAGCGAAGCCGATATGCCGCGAGAGAAAACCAATCCCTCACAGCACCCCGAAATCCAGCCCGATATCCGCCGCCGGGGCGCTTTGCGTCAGGCGTCCGACGCTGACGTAATCGACCCCCGTCGCGGCCTTCGCCTGGATGGTGTCGAGATTGATCCCGCCGCTGGCCTCTGTCGGGACGCGGCCTGCCACGAGCGCGACTGCCTCGCGCAAGGTCGGCGGTTCCATGTTGTCGAGCAGCAGGCGGGTCGCGCCCGCTTCCAGCGCAGGTTCGATCTGGTCGATCCGGTCCACTTCGCAGATGATGTCCTCGACCCCCGCCTCGACCGCGCGGCGCACCGCCTCGCCGACCGTGTCTGCGACCGCGATGTGGTTGTCCTTGATCATGGCCGCATCCCACAGGCCCATGCGGTGGTTGGAGCCGCCGCCCATGCGAACCGCGTATTTCTCCAGCATGCGCAGGCCCGGAATGGTCTTGCGCGTGTCGAGCAGGGTGCAATCGGGATTGTCCATCGCCGTCACATATTCGCGGACCATGGTGGCGATGCCGGTCAGGTGCTGCACTGTGTTGAGCGCGCTGCGCTCTGCCGTCAACAGGGCGCGGGCGTTCCCTTCCAGCCGCATCAGGTCGGTGCCGGGGATGACGCGTGCGCCTTCCTCCACCAGGATCTCGATCCGCACTTCCGGGTCGAGCGCGCGGAAGAACGCCGCCGCCACCGGCAGGCCCGCGACCGAACACGCATCGCGCGCGTCCATCACACCGGAAAAGCGGGCATTCGCCGGGATGACGCTGGACGCGGTGACATCGCTGCCGCCGCCCGGCAGGCCGACACCCAGATCCTCGTCCAAGGTGCTGCGGACAAAGGCGGAAAGGTCGAAACCCGGAAGAGAAAAATCGGTCATGGATCATTCCTGCCCCGGTCGCCCGGCAACCGCAAGGCTGACCAGCCGCCCGCAGGGGCCCGCAGCGAAGCGGAGGAGCAGCCCTGAGGACGCTCGCGCGGAGGCGCGAGCGAAAGGCAAACTAATGCACGAAGCGCGCGACCACGTCGCGGTAGCTGCGCGACACCTTCACCTCCGCGCCCGAATCCAGCACCAGAAAGCATTCGCCATTGGTATGCGGCTTCACCTGCCGGACCTGGTTGAGGTTCACGATCTTGGAGCGGTGGACGCGCTGGAACTTGCGCGGGTCCAGCCGGCGCTCCAGGTCCTTCATCGTCTCGCGCAGGACCAGCGAATTGTCGCCGGTGGAGATGATCATGTAATCGCCCGCCGCCTCGATATGCTCGATGGAATCGACTTCCACGCGGAAGATCTGGCCGCGGTCCTTCACGTTGATCAGTTTTTCGAAGCGGTCGGCGCTCTCGTCTTCGCCGTCGGCCATTTCCTCTGCCGCGTCGGGGGCGACTTCGGCAAGGACGGTCTTCAGCTTCTCCGCTTCCTCGCTGCTCTTCTTCTCCGCCAGGCGGATGCGGACGCGTTCCAGCGTGTCAGCCAGCTTGTCCTCGTCCACCGGCTTCATCAGGTAGTTCACCGCATTGGCCTCGAACGCGCGGATCGCGTGTTCCTGGTAGGCGGTGACGAAGACGAACAGCGGCGGTTCGATTTCCATCACGCCCTTCACCACGGAGAACCCGTCGAAGCCCGGCATCTGGATGTCGAGGAAGACGAGGTCGGGTTTCTCCGTCTTGATCGCGCGGATCGCCTCGCGGCCATTGGCGCAGGTCTCGATGATCTCGACGTCCTCGAACTTCTCGAGACGCAGTTGCAGGCCCTGGATTGCGAGCTTTTCGTCGTCGACGATGATGGTGCGTATGGCCATGGCGTTACCTTCCGGTGGCAGGGGATATCTGTGGGGGATGAACGGCTGGGGATGCCGGTTGTTTCTGGGGCTGCGCGCGCGGTGCAGCCGGAGAAGAAGGGGCGGGCGATGCGGCCGCCTCGGGCGCGTCTTCCTCCTCCTGCTCGTAGGGGATTTCGATCAGGACCGAGAAGCCGCCTTCGGCAGGGGAGCGGATTTCGAACAAGTGGTCCTCTCCGTATGCCTGTGCCAGCCGGTCGCGGATATTGGGCAGGCCCACGCCGGTCGATACGGTGCCGCCCGTGCCCGGCGCATCGCCCTGGAACGAGGCGGACGCTTGGGAGGGTGAGCGGCCCTGCAGGCCCGGCCCGCTGTCGCTGACGACCATGCGCAGCCGGTCGCCCGTGCGATTGGCGCGAACGGTGATCTTCGCGCCCTCCATCTGCGGGGATACCGCGTATTTGATCGCGTTCTCGACCAGCGGTTGCAGCAGCATGGATGGTAGGCAGGCCTTGGCCGCGCTGTCCTCTATGTCAAACTCGGTGCGCAGCCGTTCCTCGAACCGCATCCTCTCGATGTCGAGATACAGCTTGATGGTGTCGACTTCCTGCCGGACGGTGGTCTTGCCGCCGGGCTGCGTCACCAGCGTATGGCGCAGGAAACTGCTCAGCCGCGTCAGCATCGCGTTCGCCGGCTCCGTCTGTTTGAGCAGCACCAGCGTGCTGATGGAATTGAGCGTGTTGAACAGGAAATGCGGGTTCAGCTGGTATCGCAGCATGGCCAGCTGCGCGCCGGTGGCCTGCGCCTCCAGCCGTTCCAGCCTATCGGCCTGTTCCTCCACTTGGAGGAAGAAATTGATTGCGTAATACAGCGCCGACCATGCCCCCAGCAGCGTCAGGGGATAGATCGAATACCCGATAAACAGCGACGCGAAGCCCGAGTTTTCGGGCCGCGTCAGGTCGATCACCCATGTCTGCATGAAAGCGAACACGACGACCGCGACCGCCAGGACCGCGGCGGTGGAGACCCAGGTGACGACGGGCTTCATCCCCATCAGCTGGCGATAGACGGTCGACAGGATCAGGCTGATCGACAGGCCCGTCACCGCCTCGATCAAGATCACGGCGAAGAAGGAAAGCTCCTGCCCGCCGACGAAACCCGATACGGCGCGCAAGGTGAACGCGCCGCCCCATCCCGCCAGTTGCAGGTTCCAGAAGGCGCGGTTCTTGTTTTCGAAGAAGCGCGTGGGTCGAAAGGGCAATACCGCCATAGACTGCCTTCCCTAGCGCATTTGCAGCCCTGCGTCAGACAGGTTTTGCGCGTTTGGCTCAGCTGTGGCACTTTACGGCTCAAGAGGAGAGAACACGATGGATGTAAGCAAGCAGACGCTGCACGGTGCGCAGGAACACGCCCATGCCCGCGCCGCCTTCACCGAGATGAAGGAAGGCACGAAGGAAGACTGGGAAATCATCGGCGGCGAATACCGCGCCTTTGCCAAGGGCCTGCCCGACCGCGTGCTCGATCATCTGCGACTGCTTGACGGTGATTTCGGCGGCTTTCCGGTCGACCGGCTGGAGCATTCGCTGCAAACCGCGACCCGGGCCCACCGAGACGGGCGGGACGAACAATATGTCGTGATGGCCCTGCTGCACGATATCGGCGACACGCTGGGCAGCTACAACCACCCCGAAGTCGCGGCCTCGATCCTGAAACCCTTCGTGAGCGAGCAGAACTACTGGATCTGCCAGAACCACGGCGCGTTCCAGGGCTATTACTATTTCCACCACCTCGGCATGGACCGCAATGCGCGCGACAAGTTCGAAGGCCACGAACATTACGAAGCGTGCCGCGAATTCTGCGAGAAATACGACCAGGCCGCGTTCGACCCCGATTACGAGAGCGAGAGCCTGGAATTCTTCGAGCCGATGGTGCGCCGCGTCATGGCGAAGCCGCTGGCATCGATGTACAAGGCGGCGATGGAGGACGAAGCCGCCTGACGCCGCCTGAAGGGGAGACCTAGCGCGTCTCGCCTTCGCGCACGAAATGCGTCTTCCAGTCGGCCCGGCCACTCGCTGCCATGTGGCTGCGGACGAGCGCCACTTCGGCGGCGATCGTTTGGGCGCGTTCGTCCCAGCCATCATGGGTCCGCTTGCGCAGCAACCATCCGCCACTGTGATCCGGACCCCATGCCTGCATGAAGCGGGTCGCTGCCGCCGGATCGTATCCCGCATTGGCGATCAGCCACGGGGCAAGGCGATCGGCCTCCCGCTCGGTCGCACGGACCAGCCTGCGCTTCCGGCCCCGCTCGTCGAGGAGGGCGCGGTGCCGCAGGATGTTGTGCGCCAGTTCGTGCGCGATGACGGCGGCCAGTTCCGGGTCGTCATAGGCGAGGCCGGGAAACTCCTCGCCGATGACAACGCGCCGGCCATCGGCGGCGGCGCGTTTGCCGATGGCGCCGATCTCGAACCGGGTGGCGCAGGCAGGTGTCCCGGCGATGGTGACGTCGCGCCCGTCCGCCGTGGTCAGCGTGACCTGGCCCGTTTTCTCCAGCGCGGTTTCCATGCGGGTATTGAGCGACGTCATGCGCAGCCATTTGCGCTCCTCGTCGAACACGGCGTCCGCCACCTCCTGCCCCGCGACGGCGCGGATCGCGGTATCCCTCGCCAGCAGCCCGTCTGCCGGCCCGCCCGGCACGGCCACCTGCACCGCGATATCACCGTTGAGGCCGAGGGCCTCGCGCAGCAGCGCGCTGTCGCCATAGGCGGCGATGTCGTGCAGCATCAGGCCGGGGCTGGGGCGGGTCTCTTCGCAAAAGGGGGCGTTGGCCGTCGCCAGTTCGTGGCCCAGTCGCTGGATGCGCGCGTCCTTGGCCCGGAGCTCGGCAAAATCGGCGGGGATGGCGATGGCTTGGCCCGTAGCTGGGTCCTCCGCGAGTACCGGCACTGCCAGCGCCGCGAGCCACAGGCCCGATAATGCGGTAAAGGCGGCGCGCATCATGCGCCCGCGTCGTCGGCCCCGGAGGCGATCAGCTCTGCCAGCCGTTCCTGTCCCACGGCCCCTTCCAGCGGGGTTCCGCCGGCAATCCAGCTGGGCGTGCCGCCAAAGCCCAGGGCCTGCGCCACCGACTGGTTCTTCGCCAGTTCCACGGTGATGTCCTCGCCCACCGCGTCCTCTATCGCGCGATCGAGGTCGAGCCCTGCCTTCGCGGCGGCGCGGCGGATGGATTCGGCATCGCGGCTGTCTTCCTCGAACAGGGCCGCGTGGAAGGCTGCGTATTTGCCCTGCTTGGCAGCGGCTAGCGCCATGCGCGCCGGTTCCTCGCTGCCTTCGAAGATCGGCCATTCGCGCACCACCACCCGCAGCTCAGGATCGGCGGCGACCAGCGCATCGACATGGTCGCGGGCCATCCGGCAATAGCCGCAATTATAGTCCGAGAATTCGACCAGTGTGCGCGTGCCCTGCGGATTGCCGAGCACCGCGCCGGGGAAGGGCTGCATCGCGTCGCCGCCGACCTGTGCCAGCCGCTCCTTCGCCTCCTGCTTCTGGTAGGCCTCCGCCATTTCCGGCAGGATTTCGGGGTTTTCCAGCAGGTAGGCGCGGGTCTGTTTCTGCCCCATGCCAGTCCGGTCATACAGCGCCGCGCCGCCGAAGCCTGCGACCAGTGCCAGCGCGCCCGATGCCGCGATCGTCGTCCAGTTGCCTGCCATATGCCCCTACCTTGAGTCCCTGATCCGCTCCAGTTCGGCGCGGGCCTGCAGCGTGATGTCCTGCGCCCTCAGCCAGTCGGGCGAGCCTTCCGGCAGGCTTGCCTCGGCGGCCAGTGCGCTTTGCAGGGCGCGGCCGTAATCGCGGTTCAGCACTTGCTGTTCTGCCGTGGCCAGCTGTGCGCGCGGCATGTCGCCCTGCGCGGCATAGGTCTTGCCCAGCTGGTACCATGCGAAGGGGTTCAGCCGGTCGCGGCTGACCGCGGCGCGCAGCACGTTCTCCGCCTCGGGCAGGTGGCTTTCGTCTTCCGTGGCGATCAGGGCATGGCCGAAGATCGAGGCGATCAGCGGCTGGGAATTGGTCAGTTCGGTCGCCTGGCGCAGGGGTTCCAGCGCGTCGGCCGCGCGGCCCGATTCCAGCAGGACCTGCCCCTTCAGTTCGAGGAAATAGGGGTCGGTGGGGTCCATCTCCAGCAGCGCGTCGACCTCTGCCAGCGCCCGGTCCATGCGCGCATCCTTGTGATAGGCATAGGCGCGGGCATAGCGGGCGGCGACGTCGTTCCGGCTTTCGGGGAAGGAGGCCAGCGTACGCGCAGGGTCGGCAAGATAGCCCGACAGTTTCGCCTTCACGCGCATGAACCGAGCCTGCAGCGCAGGATCGTCCGGCGCATCCCATGCAGGGTCGGCGGTATAGACCTCGCGCAGGCGGGCGATGCGGTCGCCCGACAGCGGGTGGGTCCGCACGAACCCGGCCTCGTCGTCCTGGCTGCGGCCATAGCGGAATTCCTGGTTCTGCAGCTTGCCGAAGAAGGTCAGCGAACCGCGGCCCGAGATACCGGCATCGGACAGGAATTGCGCGCCCGCCGCGTCGGCGGAGGATTCCTGAACGCGGGTGAAGGCGAGGAACTTGCCCAGGGCCGCCCGCTGCCCGGCCAGCACGGCGCCAAGCGCCGCATCGCCTGCGCCGGCAGCGGCAGCGCCCACGGCGATCAGCAGCGACAGGAGCGACACGCCGGTCGCGGATTTCGCGCCTTCGCCGAAGCGGGTGATGTGTCCGCCGGTAATATGGCCCAGCTCGTGCGCGATGACGCCCTGCACCTCGTTGGCGGTATCGGCGGCATCGATCAGCCCGGAATGCAGGTAGACGACCTGACCGCCCGCGACGAAGGCGTTGATGGACGGGTCGTTGACCAGCACGATGTCGACATTGCCCGGCTCCAGCCCCGACGCCTCGACCAGCGGATAGGCCAATTCCTGCAGCAGCGCCTCTGTCTCGGCATCGCGCAGTATCGATTGGGCGAAAGCGGGCTGGACGGTGAAGGCGACCAGCGCGCAAAGCGCCAGCAGGTTGGCAAGGATGCGCATGGCGGCCATCTACTCCGTTTCGCCCTGAACGGCGGCTGAAGCCGGTCTGTCCGGGGACGCGAGGTGCCGGTCCAGGAACCGCAGGATTTCGGCCTTCACCCGCCCGTCCTTCCGGAACGGGGTGGACAGCGCCATCACGATGGGGATGTGACCCATGCCGGGGATGCTGTCCGTCTGCACCCGGCCGGTCGGCATTCCCGCATCCAACAGCGCATCGGCGAGAGCGGGGACATTGCGCGGCTTCACCGTCTCGTCCGCATCGCCGGTCATCAGCAGGGCGGGCGGCGCGTCGGCCCGTGCGAACGCGATCGGCTGGGTCTTTTCGAGCGGCTCGGCATGGCCGAACGCGGCCCGCGTCGAATCGCTATCGAGGGGCAGGAAATCGTAGGGTCCGGCAAGGCCCACCCACGCATCGATCGTGTCCGGCCCCAGCCCCTCGGCTGCCAGCCACTGCGTATCCAGCGCCAGCATGGCGGCGTTGTAGGCGCCGGCGGAATGGCCCATCACCGCGATCCGGTCCGGGTCGCCGCCGTGACGTGCGATATTGTCATGGATCCAGCGCAGGGCAGCGGCCCCGTCCTGCAGCATGGCGGGAAATTTCCCGGCCTCGCCCAGCCGGTATCCGGCCGAGACGACGACATAACCCTCTGGCGCGAAATTGCGGCCGACAAAGGCGTAGGGTTCGGGATCGCCGCTACGCCAGCTGCCGCCATGGATGAAGACGAGGACCGGCAAAGGCGCTTCTCCAGCGTCGCCGGGCGCACGGTGGACGAACAGGCGCTGCTGGGGATGGTCGCCGAAGCTGACCGGCCCCTCTACCATTTGCGCGTCGCCGGAGGTGTAGAAGCCGTCGACCCGGTCCAGCGTCTCGACCGATTGCGCATTCAGCGCGGCATACCACAGCCCGGCGCCCACGATGCCGAGGCCGATGACGGCCGCTGCGATCCAGATCATTCGCTTGGAGCCCCTGCCTGCATTGTTCCTACCCATGATGCGCGCGAGGCCTAGGCGGCCTCGTCCCCCTTCTCGACCGCTTCGATGATCTTCGACGTCGCCCCGTCTGCGGAAAGTCCGGCATTTTTCAGGAAGTCCTGCCCCAGATCGTAGCTTTCGCCCAGCCATAGCGGTACGCCGGCCTCCTCGATGGCGGCCTTGGCAGCGACTTCCTCGGGACTGAACGGTCCGGCGGCCTTCCGGATGAAGACTGCGGCGATGCGATTCGCGTGTTCCTGCACGATCTCGCCGAATGCGGTCAGGTCGCCCTGCGTATCGTCGCCGATCATGGCAAAGCGCAGCGAAGGGTAATCCGCCAGGATACGGCGGATGGCATCGGTCTTGTGCGATCCGTGGCTGGACGAGCCGAACGTGCTGCGATCGAGACCCCAGTCGCGCAGGAATACAGGGCCGAGCGGCATTTCCCGCTGCCGCTTGAATGCGACGAGATAGCTGAACAGGTTCCACGGGCTGGACGAGACGTAGAAGAACGGCCGGTGGAAGGCGCGAATGCGGTCGCCGGTATGCGTCTCGCCCTCCGCCAGCACGCGCCCTCCGCCGAGCGAGGAATAGAACACGTCCGCGCCGGGCACGGCGAGCCGTTCGTCCGGCATCTGCGCCAGCACCCGCCGCCAGTTGCGCGCCACGCTGCGAAGATTGCCGGTAATGCCGGTTTCGATGATCGTGTCGTCGATATCGGAAATGACTGCCAGCGATGCGCTGCGGCCCGGTGCCAGCACGTGGCCTTCGATGCACTGTTCGCCGTTTTCGTTTGTCCAGTGCAGCGTCACCACTTCCCACGACGTGTTCTCCGGCAGGGGGAGAGGGTCGTCGAGGGCGATTTCGAAAGTGACGAAGCCTTCCTTGTCCGTCGTGCCGGGCACTTCGATGCTGGAGCCGTCGGCGCGCTCTACTTCCAGCCGCGCTTCCATTCCCGCGACCTCGTGGCTCAGGAACTGGGCCAGCATGGTGCGCATGGCCTGCCACCTTCCGCCGCCATCGAAGCTCGATTTGGCCGAGCGCAGGGCGCGCGCCTTCATGTAAAGGTGGGTTTCGTTGCGGTGGCCGAAATAGGGCTGGAGGCGGACGGGCGCAGTCGGGAACAAGGGCATGGGCAGGGGCTAGCGGTAGGATGCCCCCAGCGAAACCCCGTCAGGGCAAAGAAACGTGTTCCGGCAATGCTGGTAAGGCTTCGACCGGCAGGTTCAGCCGACCAGCTTGCGCCCGACCTGCTCCACCAGTTTCACATCGTCCTCGATCTCGCCGACCAGCACCACTTCGCCCGTGGGCAGGCGGCGGATCATGACGACGCCGAATTCCGGGCCCTCGGCGGAAATCGATGTGAGCGAACGCGGTTCGATCTCGCGCAGCTTCTTCGCCAGGGTTTCGCGGACCTCGCCTTCCTCGGCCACCGGCTTGCCGGCTTCCTCGCGGCGCAGGCGGCGTTCGGCCTGGACGACGCCCTTCAGGCCGCCCTCTGCACTCGACAGGAATTCGCGCAAACTGCCGCGCTCCAGTTCCATGCGGTGTGCATGGCTCAGCACGGCGGCATATTCGGTCAGGCGGGTCTTGTCGTAATCCGCCCCGAAGACGAGCTTCACGACCGGCGTCATCGGCGCGCGGTCCTGCACGGTCAGGCCGCTTTCGCTGACCAGTTCGGCAAAGTCCTCGGGCGCTTCCTCTGCGGCCAGGCTGACGTCGTAGGCGCGGCTGACCGCGGCATAGAGCGCGTTGCGGCTGCGATCTTCGGACGTGCTGGCAGCCTGCGCCAGTTCGCGTGCATCGGCGAGACAGTCGTAAAGACCGGCATTCTCGTCGATCTCGACCGAAGGGGTGAAGGTGATCTCGGTCGCCGGAGCGGGGACGTCTGCGGCAGATTCGCCGGTGTCCGGGCTGGCGACGGCAAACTGGTCGAGATCGAGCGGTGCTTCGGCTTGGGGCTCGTCCGCTACCGCGTCATCCAGTTCCAGAGGCGCTTCGAGTTCGAACGGCGCTTCCAGTTCCAGCGGGGCATCCTGCGCGGCTTCCTCGGCATCGTAGCCTTGCGGGATCGCTGGCTCGTCGTCCCAGTCCGATCCTTCGTCTTCTGCGTCCGTTGCCATGGGCATATCGCCGGGCAGCGGGGTCGCGGCGGGAAGGATGGGTTCCTTCGCCTGGCGTTCGCCCTTGGGCTTGATCAGGCTGGAAAGCGGCGTGGACCAGTCTTCGGCATCGTCGCTTTCGGCATCGTCATAGGCATCTTCGCCATCCTCGCTGCCCTCTTCTTCGCTGGCGAGCAGGCGCGCGGCCATGGCTTCGGCTTCGGCGCGGACGTCGGCCTCTGCATCGAAGGTCGCAGTGCTGTCGCCGAACGCGGGCAGTGGCAGGTCGTCGAAGCCGTCATCGGCACCGTCGTCGCTGCTTGTCGTGTCCGCCGCAGGACCGTCGGCCCAGTCGCCGATGGGGTCTTCGGAATGGTCACGGTCGTCCTCTGCGCCTTCCGGCTCTGCACCTTCCAGCGCGTTGTCGATTTCCAGCAGCAGGGCATCGGTCGTGATCTGGTCGGCCACTTCCTTCCAGTTGATGACACCGTAGATGAAATCGATCGTGTCGTCGTCGCTGGAGAAGGGCAGCAGGATGCCGCGATACAGCACGGTCGCGCCGCGCTGGTTCACGAATTCCGCCTCGAAGCCGATCGGCGCCTTGTTGGCGAGGATCTGCATGTAATGGTCGGTGATACGGCTCAGCAGCGAACGGCTGGGAACGTCTTCCAGCGTCTCGATCTCGGCATCAGCATCGCATTCGCCGGCCAGCTTCGCGCCGAGATAGGGCACGGCCGGGTTTTCTATGCCCGAGGTGAAATCCAGCAGGACCGAGAACGGGCCGAAATCGTCCAGCGTCTCGGGCTCCAGGTCCTCGATGCAGGGCAGGCTGCGGTCGCCCAGCAGGCTGGCCCAGAAATTATAGGCCCGGACCTGCATCCGCCGCTCGTCCTGACCGACGGGGGAGGGGGGCGACTGCACTTCCATGCCGTCGTCCTGCTCGTCCTCGTCGAAGTCGTCGGCGTCGATCTCGTCATCCCAAGCGGATGACCCGAATTTGCCGCGCAGCGTGTCCATCAGTCCCATTGCCCCTGGCTTTGCCTGTTGCGGGCCGTAGGTGACCCTTCACCACAGGGGTATGAGGGGGCATGGTAAACATACGGTTAAGGGCTTTTCGTCCCGCGATGCGCAGTGCGGGCGCCAGGGGCAACCCGCCGCCGTGACGTCGGCACGCCGGGGCAGGGCATCGCGCCCTTCCGGGAAATCAGAAGAGGTAGCGCATCGTGATCCGCTGGCGGACCGGTGCATCGGCCACTTCGAACGACGCGGAGGAGAAGCTGGGCGGCCCCATCTTCAGCTTCGCATCGCGCGAGAAACCGAACCCTTCCTTGGGCATCATCATCAATGCACGGTCCGCCTTGCCATTGGCGTTCTCGTCATGGAGCAGGGCGATGGCATAGGTCCCGGCAGGCACGTTGCGGAAGGTGATCCGGGCACCGTTGCGGGCGGCGGCGCGGGCCTCGAACGCGGCGGCATCGCCTTCGCAATCGGGGAAATGCTTCCGGCTCGACGTCAGACAGGCGAGGATATCGCCCTTCGCATTGCGCAGCTGCGTGACGTCGACCGTAACGTCCTGCACCTGCGGCGCGGCATTGCCGCCCGCCAGGATGGCAGCGCCCGCCAGCGTCAGGAAGGGCGCGCCCGCGATGGCGCGGCGGCGACCGCCACTGCGCCTGGTTGCTTCCCCGGCCGCCTGTACGCGTCGGCCAATCCCCCGTCCGTTCCGCATAATCTGTCCCATACCCTGAAATAGAGCCCGTAATTGCACCGGTATCTTTCATGGTGCAGCTGGTGATGGCTCGCCGTTATCACCCAGTCCCCTACCCTTGAATGAACAAGCGCGCGGGGAAAGATCTCCCATCCCATGTGATTGGTCACGCCCATCACCGTCATGATGCCCAGCACCAGTCCCAGCATCGCGACGTGGATCGGGACCAGGAAAACCAGCGCCGGGATGACGACCGCGCCGGTCAGCGCCTCGACCGGGTGGAAACTCATCGCGGCCCACGCGGTCGGAGGGCGGCTGGCATGGTGCACCGCGTGGGCGATGCGGAAGGCGCGCGGCTCGTGCATCCACCTGTGGGTCCAGTAGAACCAGGTATCGTGCGCGAAGAGATAGGCAATGACGGAAAGCGGCAGGTACCACAGCGGATAGTCGTTCCAGCCGGTATAGACCTGCGTCCAGCCATGCGCCTGCCAGCCCCATGCAATGACGCCTGCCGGAATGCCGTAAAGCGCGGCCGAGGCGAGCGACCAGCCGATCTCGCGCCGGACCTGCTTGCCGAGTTTCGCGTGATAGCCGGGGCGGACCTTGCCCGTGATCCAGGCGAAGATGCCGCTGGTCGCCAGGTAGCGCAGCGCGACGATGACGCTCATCATCGCCGCCGACCAGCCGATTACCGCCCAGGGCGCATCGAAGAAACCAGTAAGGTTCGCCATCATTCCGTCCAGACCCACATCGGCAGGCATCTTACGCCGCCTCGCCTAGCCTGCAAAGCCTAACGAAGTGCTGAGTGGTGAGTGCGATACGAACGATTGATAGTCTGAACGAATCAGTTTTCCAAAAATGTTTAGGCAAAGAAAACTCGACGATGTTGCGCCGCGAAAAGTTTTTGCCATTCTTTATTTTCGGGGTTGCCAGTCGAACCGCTCAAGCATTTGCGTGGATTTTCTCGGTATCAGTGCGCAGATCCAAAACCGTATCCACGAGTTTGATGCAAGCTAACCTCTTGGTCGCTTGCGACTCAAGCAATCCTGATTCAGTATCTAAGAGTTCGCAGCATTGCTCAGTTCCACTTGAGCAGTGTGGGGGGTCGCAAGCCGCCGCTGCTAGCAAAGCGTCAGGCCTCTTCACGAGGTTTGAAATAGGTAGCTTCCTGCTCCCCCGCGAACATCAGTAATCGTCGCTTGGGGTGGCAGTCAATCTGTTATGATCCTTTGACCAATGGACGAACAACGCCATACAGGGTGTGTCTAGGAGCGGTCGTCTTAGCAGCTCGCAAAATCTTACAGTTGCCTGAGGCGCTTTGGCTAAAACCGGCAATAGTCAGTTCGACAAAAAGCCTATTCTCCAGCGCCCCAAGGCGCGCATTCGCCGTCACTCGCCACCGTCATGCGCCTGAGCGAGGTCCGGGCGAGGCGTTCCACCTCTACCTTGCGCCGTGCGGCGGCCAGCGGTTCGGTCGGGGCGGGCCGCACGATTTCCGCGTCATAGGCGTCGGCGACGATGATGCCGCACGCATCGGGACGAAACGCATCGGTCTCCAGCACGCCGCGATCGAGGTCGGGGGCCAGCGCCCAGTAGAACTTGTCGCAATGCTCCAGGTAATCGGGCCATTTCGCATCGCCCAGCAGGTCCGCCCGGCTGACCTTGATTTCCACGATGATCACGCGGCCTTTCGCATCGATGCCCATCAGGTCGGCGCGGCGGCCCCCCTTCAGCGGCATTTCGGGCAGGCACCAGATGCCGTTGCGGGCAAACATCCGCGATATGCCGCGGCACAGGCCGCCGGCATCGTTGGCAACAGGATTGGCGAGCGGGATTGCGGATGCGCTGCCGGCGCTGTCCGATTCGGTCTGGCTGGAGGGGGTCGCGGTCATGCAGCCTGTCTGGAACAGACCATGAACTTCGTCAAGCGGCTGGTGCGAGGTCCGGCGTGCCTCCTCGGCGCGGCGCCCTTTGTTATCCCGCTGCGCGGCGGGGCCCATTGCCGCCCGTATCGGGAATCAGGGCCAGCAGCGCCGCGCGGGCATGGTGAAATTCGCGCCACAGGGCGAGGGCGGGCGCCGTTGCGTCCTGTCCCCGCGCACGCACCGCGAGCAGCGCAGTAAGACCGGGGCGCATCATCGCGCCCAGATCGGCGATACCCTGCTCCGCCAGTTCCAGCCGCGCCCCGCCGGCATCGCGGATGATGGCGGGAAAGTTGCGGATCTCCGGGCTCGTCCGCTCGGGCGCGAGATTGGCCATCGCCGCGACGGCCGCCGCTGCATCCTGCAATGCGGCCCATTCGACGCTCATGGCAGGATTGCCTTTTCGCCGGGCGGCCGGCGTACTCGCGGAAGGATTGGTATGCGCGTTCATCCCGCCTGCCTTAGCCGGGCGGCCATTGCCAAATCGCTAATGCGCGCCCGTCTCGCGGCCGACCGTCATTATCGCTGGCAAGCGAGCCCCCCCTTTGCTATCGGCCCGCCCCGCACGATTGCAAAACCGCAAGCCTGCACAGGCGATGCACCCGTAGCTCAGCTGGATAGAGCGCTGCCCTCCGAAGGCAGGTGTCAAGCCCTAAAGAATGACGATTTTTGAAGGGAATGGATTAGATTTCAATAGCTTACCGAAACGCGCTACAACGGCTTCACACAGCCGTTGTTTCCGCGTAAGCATCGCGTAAGCACAGGCACCCGTAGCTCAGCTGGATAGAGTGTCGCCCTCCGAAGGCGGATGTCAAGTCTGGCGATGGTTGCTGGTGTTGGAAGAAAGAAGTGACTAAACAACGGTTTGAGTGGATGTCGGGTTCGCTCTTCAGACCGATTAAAATCTCGCGTAAGCATGGCGTAAGCATCTCGCGAACGGTATGCACCCGTAGCTCAGCTGGATAGAGCGCTGCCCTCCGAAGGCAGAGGCCAGAGGTTCGAATCCTCTCGGGTGCGCCAATTTCTATATACAAAACAATATTTTACTTGATCAGGTGATTCTCAAATTCGCGCTTGCGCACTGCTTACTTGGACGCATCACTTCCGTTCATTGCTGCAGAGACTGTAGGTTAGGCGGGTCATCCTCCCGCTTGTTTTAGGCTTTGTCTGAGAAAACAGGTGGGTACCGCGAGCGATCAAGCTGAGGACAGAGAACTCACGACGTCACTTCGGAGAACGCGTACATTTTCCACGAGCCGTCGATCTTCGTAAATGCGTAGAAACCATGAACACGCTCAATGACCGAGCCATCGACGCGCCGCCGCACGGCGGAAGCGACCGCATGGGCGTGATGATCGTTGATTGCTGGGATATCGAAATGCCAGTCCGTCGAGTGATCCCATCCTTTGGCGGCTTTGAGTTTCGCCGGATCAATCGGATAGCTGTCCATCATTTCGACAACACCGTCTTTAAGATAAGCGATGGGATAGCGAACGATCTCGTCGATTAACTTTACGTCATTGGCTTTGAAACCCTCGACGTACTTTTCATATATCCTGCGAAGTTCGTCTTTAAGAACGTCCTGGCGGTTCATCGTGCAGTCGCCTCATGAAATGGATGGATACAGTCTCGTTGCTCTAGGAATCGACACATGGGCGATCAGATGTCGGCATATATCTCCAGGATGTTGTTGTCTGGATCCCGGAAGAACAGTGTTCTATGGCCCCATGGCTGGTCTGTGGGTTCGCCGATGATCTTCACTTTGGCTGCCTGCAATTCCTCCGCGCAGGCATCGACCATCTTGGGCGCGACCCGAAACGCTAGCTGAACGGAACCAACACCAGGTGCAGGCACCGTCTCGGGAAAGAGGCCACCCGCTGGTTCGCTCGTCAGAACAAGGATATTGCTGCCAACCTTGAACTCGACCCATCCATCTCCTGCAGCCTGGCGAAACTCAAGCTGCATGATTTCTTCGTAGAATTTTCGCATCGCGGTCATGTCGCGGGTATAGATAATGGTGTAATCCAAAGCGCGGATTTGGTTGAGTGCGGATACGGTCTTACTCTGGGAAAATGCTTTCGTCGGATTAGCCAAGATTGCCGAACCAACAGCGGCCATTGCGATGCTCTGACGGCGGGTTAATGGAGTCATAGATCATCCTCTGTGTCTTCTTGGGTCTGTGATACCCGTCGCGTCCTGAGAGGCCCCCAAGTTTCGACTGGCCTATGAACCCTTTGCGGTGATGCGGGCTTGATGCGCGATACCAGACCGACTCCATGGCGTTGATCAAGCTCGTTCTTTCAGCATTTTCCCAACCGTAACGATCGCATCGATTGCAGGAACGAGTTGCTGACCTAGATCGGTTAGGCTGTATTCCACCGTGGGTGGAGAGGTCGCCACGACCGTTCGGTCGACAACCCCCTTTGATTCAAGCTCTTTCAGGCGTGCGCTCAGAACTTTGGCTGATACCGGCGTAATGTCTTCTTTTAGCTCGGAAAATCGGCGCGCGCCTCCGCTGAGGTACCAGATGATGTTGGGGGTCCACGCACCTCCAATAAGCCTCATACACTCGTTCAAAGGGCAGTCGGGATCGTGGGCCGGAGACCTATTTTTTCGTCGCTTCAAAACTGTCAAAGCACGTCCTTTCCGTGGTTACCATCTGGAAACTTCAAAATAAGAGTAACCTGAGGAAAGCTAATTACAAGATGTAACGTTGGACCTATCTAGTCTGCATCTGGTGCGTAACTCGGATGGAGGCAAACTCATGCAAAGCACGCAAACCCTGGATCTGCTGAAGATCAAACATCCTATAATTCAAGGCCCTTTTGGTGGCGGGCTTTCGACCGTGGAGCTGGTTTCCACCGTTTCTAACCTCGGCGGCTTGGGGTCATTTGGTGTGCATTATCTGGAAGCCGAAGGCATTCTGGGTGTCGCTTCTGAAATCCGGGAGAAGACCAGCAACCCTTTCGCGCTGAACCTTTGGGTGTCTGATCACGATCCAGAGGCACGGGATTACTCCACTGATGCCTACGATCGGGCTTGGCGCCTATTTGAACCGCTTTATCGTGAGCTCAACCTTCCCAAACCAGAGCAACCGCCGCGGTTCCACCCCAGCTTTGAGGAGCAGGTGGAGGCAATCCTTGAAGCACAACCGGATGTGTTCAGCTTCGTCTTTGGAATACCGCCAGCCCGCGTGTTGGCAGATTGCAAGGCCCGGGGCATCACAACAGTGGGGGCCGCAACAACATTAGCCGAGGCGCAAGCGCTCGAAGCTGCAAATGTCGATGTGATCCTCGCCACAGGGTTCGAAGCGGGCGGGCACAGGCCGTCCTTTCTGGACCGGGCCGAGGACAGCTTGATGGGCACCATGCCGCTTACCCGTGTTATCTCAGAGATGTGTTCAAAACCGGTCATTGCGGCGGGTGGGATTGTGGATGCCGGGGGCATCGAGGCGGCGTTGTCCCTCGGTGCGGGGGCCGCGCAATTGGGCACGGCGTTCCTGGCCTGCGCGGAATCCGGCACGGTGGATCAACATCGGGCGGCACTGTATTCGGATCGCTCTGCCAGTTCAGAACTGACACGTGCCTATACCGGGCGACTTGCCAGGGGCATGTCCAACCGTCTGATCAAAGACATGCAGGCCGTGGCAGCTCAGCTCCCGCCGTTTCCAGTCCAGGCATGGTTCGTGGCGCCGCTGCGCGCAGCAAGCATCGCTGCAGGGGGTGATGAGTTCCTCTCGCTCTATGCAAATCAGGCCGCACCGCTTCTGAAGCACAGGAAGACCGCCGATCTGATGGCCGACCTGATCGTCGGCATCGCGTGAGGCCGTTCCCAGCTCAGTTCAACCCCTCTGAAATCATGGAGCCTAAAATGAAACTCTACTATTCCCCCGGTGCGTGTTCATTGTCCCCGCACATCATCCTGCGCGAGGTGGGCGCGAAATTTGAACTCGATCTCGTCGATCTTCAGACCAAGAAAACTCAATCCGGCGACGATTACCTCGGTATCTGCTTAAAAGGCTATGTTCCAGCGCTGGCGTTGGATACCGGCGATGTCATTACCGAAGGTGTGGCTATCATTCAGTACATTGCAGACGGCGTTCCAGAAGCCGATTTGGTCCCTCCGTCCGGAAGCATTGAACGGGCCAAGCTGCAAGGCGTTCTGAATTTCATTAGTGCCGAGCTTCACAAGTCCTTTTCACCTTTGTTCTCAGCGACAGCCTCCGAAGAACAAATCCAGGCGGCTCCTGCCAAGGTGGGCAAATGTTTCGACTATATCGAAGCGCGGTTTTCAGATAGCCGCACACACATCATGGGAGATACATATACGATTGCGGACGCCTATTTGTTCGTTGTGGCGCGGTGGGCGGGTTTTAAGGATATCAGCTTGGATGCCTGGCCTAAGTTACAGGCCTATCTGCAACGGATCGGAGATCGACCGGCCGTGAAGGCCGCAATTGAGGCCGAGACGTCCGGCTAGCGTAAAGCGGAGGCGGCTCAGCGTATGAGGCCTGGTGCGCGTTCGATCATGTGTTGATGGAATACGCTGATGTGTTTGCGCTGAGCCGCCGCACCCTTCTGGAGAATTCACTTGTCGGTGGGGTCGGAGCCGATCAATTTAGAAGAGAGCGGTAATCGCGGGAGAGAGTCAGCGGTTGCCTTGGAAGGGACCGTCAGCCGCACAAACCACTGGCTCCGCGGACTTAACGCTGTACTGCGTTTGCAACGGTTTACTGATTGCAACACTGCGTCAGTGTTCTGAGAGAGCTGACTAACTGTGAAGCACGTCTTCGTCGAGCGTTTGCGATTTGGCTTCGCGCCAGTCGCTGACCCGGACGGTGATTTTTCCAAATGGGCCGTGTTTGAGATGTGCGAATGCGTCTTGCACATCTTCAAAAGCGTATTCCTTATCGACTACCGGATGGATGTCATTGCGCTGAACAAAGCTGATCAATCGCTCAAGCGCGCGTCGATGTCCGACCGAGACTCCTTGCAGTCTTATTCTGCGCAGCATGAACGGAATCGCACTGATCTGCGCATCCATCCCGCCGAGGAAGCCGACAAGCGATATCTGGCCCTGTGGCGCAGCTGCTGTCAAAGATCGGGCAAGGTTATCGCCGCCGATCAATTCCAGAATGTGATCGACACCGGCACCGTCGGTCAGTTCGATAACTTCTTCGGGCCAGTTTGGGTGGGTACTCGTATTTATACCAGCCCAAGCACCGAGCTTGAGCGTCTGGGTGAGTTTGTTCTCACTTCGCGAAGTAACGATTACGCGTGCGCCGATCGCTTGCGCAATCTGCAATCCGGCAAGTGCAACGCCCCCTGTGCCCTGGACGAGAACGGTTTGACCCTCTCGGACATTGCCGGTTTCGGCGAAAGCGAACCATGCCGTCAGTGCTGCTACAGGGAGTGTGGAGGCCTCCGCATCCGTCAAATCACTTGGTACTTTGACAGCTGCCGCTTCCGGAATGACGATGTATTCAGCAAGCCCACCAGGCAGAGGTCCGCCCAAAGACAAACCATGGGTGAGCATCGACCGCGGCGGTTGACCGTCAATCCATTCGGTCCAGAAGTTACCAATCACCCGGTCTCCAGGCTCGACGCTTGAGACGTTGTGCCCAACGTCAACGACCGCACCACAAAAGTCCGAGACAGGAATGAATGGCATGTTAGGCCGTTCCGGCAAAAGTGCCCCATCGACCACCAATTTGTCGCGATAATTCAGCGAGACTGTTCGTACACGTATCAGAACTTCCGTCGCAGATGGAATCGGTCTGTGTGTTTCAACCATTTCGAGGTTGCTTAGGCCGAATTCCCTGAGCGCCCACGCCCTCATCGTTTTCTGTTTCATGAAATCTGCACCTCACGATTGCAGGTGATCTGTTGTCGATCACGTGACATCTGGGCACAGCCTATTGTATATTTCATATAGTTAGTTGGGAATTCTTATCCTATCATTTGCGAAAAAGGATCGTGAATTTAAGCGTCTCCTCCCGTCTATCAGCGTCGAAGGCATTTCTGCGTTCGTCTACACGGTAGAGATGGGCAGTTTCACTGCAGCATCACAGGCCTTGGGCCTTTCAAAGTCTGCGGCAGCAAAGAGCGTGGCTCGGCTTGAAGAACGCCTGGGTGTACAGCTTTTGCTGCGCACGACGCGTTCGATCACGCTTACGGATGAGGGCAAAGTCTTTTTTCTGAAGAGCAAGGAGATTCTTGAAAACATTGAAGCTGCAGAGACGTCGATGAGTTTGCGGCGCAGGGAAGTGACGGGCGTTTTGAGAGTAAGCTTGCCCGTTTCTTTCGGGCGACTATGGGCTGCTCCAGCGCTTTTGGAGCTTACGACTCAATATCCGAGTTTGGTTCTCAACTTGTCTTTCACGGATCGTTTTGTCGATCTGGTTGAGGAAGGCTTCGACCTTTCTGTGCGGATCGGCGCGTCAGATGACAGCGCCACTATTCTCACCAGAATGCTGGCGGAGCAGACGTCGATCCTGTGTGCAGCGCCAGCCTACATCGCGCGTCACGGGACACCCGACAAGCTGGAGGATCTCGCTTCGCACCGATGTATCTTCTTTGAGCATGGTGGGCGCCTTCTCCCTTGGCATCTCGTTACTGAGGACGGTGACATGGTCGAGCAGTCATACGCTGGATGTTTGACAGTCAATCACGGTGAGGCTCTTCTGGATGCCGCCTTGGCAGGGCATGGCATTGCGCGGCTATCTACTTGGCTTGCCGGTGAACACTTGCGATCAGGCGCTCTTGTTCCAGTGTTGTCTTTTTCGGACATGGTAGACCGGAGCATCAACCTATTGTGGCCGCGACGACGTGACCATGCACCCAAAATCCGGGTCGCGATTGATGCACTGGTCGCGCGTTTCGCATCACCCGTTCCTTGGGGTAGATGACCGCGCCCCAAGGCTGGTTGAACGTCAAGCAGCGGCTGCACCGCGCACGAGGCTTGGCGCGCGTTCGATCAGGTGCTGATGGAACGCGCTGATGTGTTTGGGATAGGTCGCTGCACGGTTCCAAAGTGCGTCAATGCGGATCAAGGCTGGATGCTGTGGCGCCAGCATGACCCGACAAGTCTTATCCCGAAACTCCCTCGAAATGCGGGAGCCCGGCAGAATGGTGGACCCGATGCCCAAATCGGCCCATTCCTGCATGACGTGATAGCTCATCGTGTGCCCGGAATACTCCTTCAACTGAAGATCCGCGCTGGAGAAAAGGGATCGCGTTGCATTGGCCAGACCGCATCCGTCATAGGATAGAATGAACGTGTCATCTGCGATCTGTGAAAGTAGGACGGCACCCTCATCAACCTGGGTCATGGCAGACGACCGGGCTGGAAGATATCGCAGCTCTTCTGTGTAAATCTCGGTGCTGAAAGTGCTGCGCGCCGTGGGCTCATGCGGCAGAAACGGGCAGAGCATCACATCAATCTGCCCCTTTTCCAGACGGGCATCCAGATCATCCAGAAAGCACTCCTTAAAGAAGACATCGACATCGGGAAATTCTGTTCGATATGGAGCAATTACCTGTGTCAGGAGGCGCATGTCGATCAGCGGTGACAATCCAATACGAAGCAATTGATGTTGTGGATCGAAGAAGGCTTTTGCCCGGGCCTGCAACTCTCCTTGCGACTGAAGCACTGCATCGATCAGCGGTAAGACGTCTTTGCCAAAGGCGGTCAGGTTCACTTTGCGGGTTGTGCGATCGAACAGGGCTCCGCCGAGTTCTTCTTCTAACTGCGCAATCCCATTGGAAAGGGTTGGCTGGGTGACATGGCATCGTTCAGCCGCCTTGGTGAACGAAGCTTCGGCCGCAGTCGCTGAGGCATATCGGAGCTGGTTGAGGTTCATTTATAGCCACCAACTATTGGTCATATTCTGAGATGCAATTTCTCTATCAATAGCCTGACCGCTACAGTCCATGCAACCCTAGTCTAAATTTGAGGTCTGCCATGAAACTCTATGACTGCACTGGTGCAGTGAACCCACGTCGCATCAGAATTTTCCTTGCTGAGAAGGGGATCGATATCGACTGCGCTCAGGTCGATGTCTTCAAGGGCGAGCAGTACAGTGAGGGCTTCACCAAGCTCAATCCGCTCAAAGCCGTACCCTGCCTCGAGCTCGACGACGGCGCGGTCATCTCTGAGGCTGTTGCGATTGCCCGTTACTTCGAGGCTACGCAGCCTGAGCCGTCTTTGCTTGGCAAAACACCGAAGGACCAGGCTTTGGTCGCGATGTGGCAACGGCGGGTCGAAGAAGGCCTGGTCGGGGCGGCCACGACCTTTTTCCATCACGCCACTGACGGTTTGGGCGAGGCGGATCGCTATCGCAATAAAGAATGGGGCGAGGCGAACAAACCGCGCGTTGAAGAGACCATGCGCTGGTTAGACCAAGAGCTGGAGGGACGGGACTTCGTCGCTGGCGACACGTTCAGCTTTGCCGACATTACGGCGCTCTGCGGTGTCGATTTTGCGGGTCTGTTTGGCATTTCGATCCCGGCTGACTGCACGCATCTCGCGGCGTGGCACGCGCGCGTCTCTGAACGTCCGACCGCCAAGGCCTGAAACTGATCAAGGAGAAATAACATGAACGATTCACAACAAAAGAAATCTGCGATCATTGCCGGTATGGCGCCGGGCTTTGGAGCAGCGATTGCAAAGACGCTGATCGCGGATGGCTACAACGTGTACGGCCTATCCCGGAAAAGCAGCCTTGAGGGAGAAGACCTCGGCGCGTCTTACACCCACCTGCCTTACGACTTGAGCGATCAGGCGCGTGTCGAAAAGGCGATTGAGCTGATTGACGGGCAGGATGGCCCTGCAACGGTGCTGATCTACAACGCGATGCAGCTCATCCCGAAACCCTTTCTGGAACTGACACCAGAGGAGTTCCAGGCGTCTTGGGTGTCGACCTGCTTCGGTGCAATGATCACGGCGCGGGCCGTGCTGCCCGGCATGGTTTCTGCAGGTAGCGGCACAGTGATCTTCACCGGCGCAACAGCGGCTCTCAAAGGCAATCCGCGCTTTGCAGCCTTCGCATCAGCGAAGTTCGCGCTGCGTGGCCTGGCACAGTCCCTTGCCCGCGAATTTGGCCCGCAAGGGATCCACGTCGTGCATTCCGTGCTCGATGGCATCATCTGGGGACCCCAAGCCCAGGAACGCTTCAACATCAAGGAAGAAGATTGTCTCGACGCTGACGCGATCGCGACGGCCTATCTGCAGCTGATCAATCAATCCCCCAAAGCCTGGACACATGAATTCGACATGCGCCCTGCGACTGAGAAATTCTGAGGACTTCATCATGACGTACAGTGTACCAGAGAGTGTAAACACTGATCTTTCTCAACCGGCCATCGTTCATTCTGCTGAACAAGAGTGGTCGCCTTCTCCGACAGCCGGGGTTGACCGCCGCTTTCTGGAACGCGACGGGGCCGAAGTTGCCCGGGCAAGCTCGGTGGTCCGCTATGCGCCGGGAAGTGCGTTTCCGGAACACACCCATGACATGGGCGAAGAATATCTGGTGCTTGAAGGAGTGTTTTCTGATGGTGACGGGGATTTCCGCACCGGGTGTTACGTGCGCAACCCTCCGGGCAGCAAGCACGCGCCCTTCACGAAGGATGGATGCACGATTTTTGTGAAGCTGCGCCAGTTCCAAGAAGATGATCGCCAGACCGTCCACAAGCATATTGACGACCTCGCATATGAGCCAACCGGAACGGACGGTCTGACCCGCGCGCAGCTCCATCAGGATGTGTCCGAGACGGTCGTTTCAGAGAGGCTTGCGCCAGGAACCAATTGGGCTGACCGCGGCGATTTTTCCGGCGAAGAGATTTTCGTCATCGAAGGGGAGCTGCTTTACGGCGACACCCTATGCGGCGCGGGCACATGGCTGCGGTTCCCGGCTGGGGCAGAATTGCCCATCCAATCCCCGTCAGGCTGTCGCATCTGGGCCAAACGGGGCCACTTGGGGCATCTCACCTGATCGGCCGGAAAACGCGCCGCCCTGAAATCGGGTTGCTAGAGCGACCCGCATTTCAGGCTGATCTCGTCATCGAAAGGAAACAATAATGACTGAAATCCACTGGATGGCTGCAACTGGCCTCATGACTGCCCTGTTTTGGATGGTCTATGTCTTGAACCGCTTTGCCGTAATCGGGATACCAGCATCGCTGGGAAATCCGAACCCTGAGCATAAGCCCTTGTCGGACTGGGCGCAGCGCGCGACGGCGGCCCATCAAAACGCGATGGAAAACTTTCCGATCTTCGCGGCTCTGGTGTTGGGAGTCGTCGCCCTGAATTTGTCCTCTAGCCTCACGATCACACTCAGCATGCTCTACTTCTTCGCCCGTCTGGCGCACTTTGTCGTCTACACGCTGGGTATTCCGGTCGCTCGGACATTGACCTTCGTCCTTGGGTGGATAGTCCAAGTGGTTCTGGCCATGGTCATCCTCGGGGTCGTTTGATCGTGGCAGCGAAACTCAGAGCGCGCGCCACTCGCTCCGGTGACGTGGCGCATCTCCTAGCTAGAGTCGTCGCGTCCTGTCGCCCTCCCCAGTCGTGCAGCAACGGGGTGGAGTTAGTATTTGTTGCGGGATTGCATCGTGTCTCGACGCCTTAAATTAGGTGCAGGGGAACCGAGTTCTGGCATACCTCTTTGTATATCTGACTTGCAGTGTTTTCTGTCTGTCTGCGAGGCAGGTAGCATTCGTAAAGCGGCAGAGGCTATTGGCGTTGGCCAACCGTCTTTGAGCAGACGCATTCAGAAATTGGAGGAAATGCTTGGGTTGTCGCTCTTTGAAAGGCGTACGACAGGAGTGCGCCTGACGCCTTTTGGATGGCGTTTTATGTCACAATCCCGGATGCTTGTTGCCGGGGTTCAGGACGCTCTAGAATCCGCCTCTATGGCTGGGACTGCTATGACTGGAAAACTGGACGTTGGCATTACAGCCTGCCTTTCCGGCGGACCCGTGCGAAACCTGTTTTCGGCTTTTATCGAAGCCCATTGCGATGTCGCCATTCAGGTGATTGGAGCGTCCAGCAACGAACTCTCCACTCTATTGAACCAACGCCTCGTGGACGCAATCATCACTTCACGTGCGCCAAAGCCAAGTGTCGAAGACAGTGTTTTACTTTCGCGCGAGCGGATGCTTCTTGCGGTCTCGACGGACCACGAATGGTCTGAACGTCATCAAATACTCTGGGAAGAGTTGAATGAGGCTTCTGATGTTCTTTGGGTGACGGAGCCATTTACGGCTTTCGATACACACAGGCTAGGGCACGTTGCGGCTTTCGCAAAATCAGAACTCGTTCACCGAAATCGGCTGAGTCGCGAAGAGATCATGGGTTTGGTCGGTCTGGGGTTGGGCATCACATTTGTCTACGAGCACTGTAGAGGGATTACCTACCCTAATGTCACCTATGTTCCCATTGGGGGTGATGGTGAGCCAACTCCTTTTTCTCTGACATGGCTTCCAGAAAACGATAACCCGGCACTTCGACGATTCATCAGTCTGGCGAAGATCGAAGCAAAGACGAACGGTTCTCTTTCTTGAGCTTAGCGAACCCGCGATCGGTCTTCATGAAACGCTCCAGCATGGGCGCGATGAGCTTGGCCGGTTCGAGTTTGCGCCCGTTCTCAGCCGCAAGAATCTCCGCATAAGCTGTCAGATCCCGATGCACCTGCGCTGGTAGCTCGATCGTCAGCTTGACGGGCTTGTCGTCGCGAATGTCGCCTAGCTTCAACTTGCTCATCGGGCATCTCCTTGCGGTTCGAGGATTAGATCGCGCGTCACCATCACGCGTACCGGAAATCCTGGCCGGATCGTAAGTGTCGGCGGAATCTGAAGCTGGCGCTGGACGATGGCCTCGCCGGCGCGTCCGATCGTGTCCTGCGTGCCGTCTCTGATTGCCTTGGCGATCTCGTCGCCGCCATCTTCGCCGGTCTCAAGCCCAATATTGAGGATGGTCGCCAGACCCGCCGCGCGGAATAGTTGGCCCCAGTGATTGTCGACACCGTCTTCGAGCCCGGCGTATCCGGCCTGATCCGTGCCGGGCTGGCGTTCGAGGACGATGGAGCGACCGTCGGGTAGGATCAATCGGGTCCAGGCGAGCAGCAGACGACGCTGACCGGTTTCCACGCGGCTGTCATATTCGCCCAGCAGGCGCGCGCCTTGTGGGATCAGCAGGAATTGCCCGGTGGGACTGTCATAGACGTTCGCTGTGACCTGCGCGGTGATCTGCCCCGGAAGGTCGGAGCGCAGGCCTGTCAGCAGCGCTGCCTCGATGACCGATCCCGCTTGCAGGACGTAGGGGCTCGGCGGGGATTGTAGCCGATTTGCGGCGGTGGTTCGTCTATCGACCTCACGATCTAGGAAGGCTTCCTGTCGCTCCGTCGTGTCCGGCCTCCGTGCCTGATCGGCAGAAGCCGGGAAGAGACCTTGTAGCCCGGTGGCCGCGGCCGCAACGGGGGCTGCCTGTGGCCTTTCAGCCCCGGTGCCGCTCGATCTCGCGTCGGCAAAGAGCGTCGCGAGCCGCGCGGCTTCGGCCTCTTGCAAGCGCAGTTGTTCTTCCGGATCGACGGCAGGACCGGTCGCAGGAACGACGGGCACGGGCTCACCGCGCCGCTGCGCAGACAGAACCGGACGCCCGAGCTCACCCGGTAGCGGTGGGCCAAGCCGTGGGATCGACGCGTAGTCGCGCGGCAGCCCCAAAAGGCCCTCGGCCTCCTGGACTCGTTCGGTCGAGAACAGTTCGGAAGGTCCATCGCCTGGATCGGAGCCTTGCAAGGCTCCGATCAGGATCGCGCCGATGCCGAGCCCACCGGCGACGACCAGAACCGTGATCGCCTTGCGCGAGAGCCGCATGACACGCGGCGGATCGGGCCGTAGGCGGAGTTCCTTCGCGATGTCCTGTTCGGTGCGTGGCGGCTCTTCGGCGCGGTCGTCTTGTTGCTGATCTTCAGTTCCGGTCATGGGTCAGCGGTCCTCATCGGGACGCCAGGCGGACACCACGCGCTCTTCGCGTTGGGTGCTTCGCTGGACCCCGTCCGTCCGCACGATCCGCACCACCCGCTGGCGATCCCCAAGCCGCAGTTCGGCGGCGGCGAAGAGCCGATCGACGATCATGTAGTTGCGCCGGATACGGTAATTGACGAGCTGACCGTCCCCTTCAGGTCCGATCACGAAGAGCGGCGGCATCTCGCCCTGGCCAATCCCGCGCGGGAACTCGATGAAGACCTGCCGCCCGTCATCGAAGGCGCGGCGCGGCCGCCAGGGCGCGCGGTCGCCGGTGATCCGGTAGCGGAAGTTGAGATCGTCGAGATCGACATTGCGCCCGATGGGAAGGCTCGCCTCTGCACGATCGTTCTGGCGCCGAAGCGCGATCAGGTCGTCTTCGGGGTATTGCCAGGATACGGAGGCCATATAGGCCTGCGGCGTCGCGCGCAGTTCGAGGTGATAGGTGCGCCGGTCGGTGTTGATGACGAGATTGGTCACGAGATCGGGCCGGGTCGGTTTCACGAGCACATGGATGCGGCGGCTGTCGCCGGAGCCACTTTCGGTATCGCCGATGATCCAGCGTGCTGTGTCGCCCACGGCGATCGGGCCGGCGCCGACGAGACTCTCACCCGTCTGTAGCGCGATGTCCGTGACCTGGCCGGGTGAGGTGTAGACCTGATAGAGCGCCCCGGAGCTGTAGGGATAGAGCTGGACGGCGTTGATGAAGCCGTCGCGCACCGGTTCGATCCGGGCGGCGGCATTGGCGTTGGTCACGCGCTCGGTCGGTTCCGCAGCTTCTGCCGGACGGTCGTCGGCATCGACCCGCATGAGCTGGCCGGGCAGCGGTAAAGGCTCGGGTGTCTCGACGATCCGGACTGGGCGCGCCGGTTCAGCAACCAGCGTTGCGGCGACCGGATCATCGTAGCTGATCTCAGGCGGTTTGAAGGTGGCGCACCCGGCCAGCATCGAACCGGCGAGAAGTGTAGTGATGGAAAGTCTGGCGGGCATGCAGGTTTTGCGTATGATGCAATCATTCATTGGGCGTTCTCCCTTGACCAGTTGATGGCGTGGACGAAGACGCCGAGAGGGTTTTTGCGGAGGCGGTCGGCGTCGCGGGGTGGTTGGACGACGACGCTGAGTATGCCGGTCCAGCGTTCGGTGACGGCGAGCTGCCCGTTCACGTAGCGGCGTTCGGTCCAGGCCACGCGGAAGCTGTTGTCAGAAGCCCGGATGACACTGGAGATTTCGGCGGTGACTTGGACCTCGCCGACGCGGGCGAAGGGATCGTTTTCCCGGGCGAAGTCGTTGAGCGCGACGGACCCGCGATCGGTGGTGAAATCGTAAGCGCGGAGCCAGTTCTCGCGGAGCACGATCGGATCGGCGGGAACCTCGCGGACGTTCTCAATGAAGCGTGCGAGGTGGAAAGCGATCTGCGGATCGGTTGGGCGGTAGTTGGCGGTTGCCGGTACCACGGCTTGGGCTGCCCCAAGTCTATCGACCTCGACCACATAAGGGACGATTGTGCCTTGGGTGGATTGCCAAACCAGCGCGAGGCCAAAGGTCGCTGTCGTGGCGAGACACCCGATGGCCATGAGCCGCCAATTGCGGGCTTGGACGCGGGCCGAACCCATCCGCTCGTCCCAGACCTGGGCGGCCTTCCGGTAAGGGGTCACGGGTTCGGGGGTCTTGGCGTATCGCACGCTGGTTCTCTTGAATTTCATGATCTCTCCGAAAGGCTGATGGCAGTGCCCGCGCCGCCGCCATCGCCGGAGCGGATGGCGTGGGCGGCAACGGCGGTGCCGTGTTGCAGGCTCTGCTGACGTTTCATGCGGCGCGCCCAGGCGGGCGGACCGTCATTGGCGGGGGTCGGCATGGATGACGGGGAATTGCTGAACTTGCCGCCGGTGGCTTCGAAGGCAGCGCGTGAGCCGGAGCGGTAGCTGTCGCCGACAGCGCGCTTGAGCGGGCTGACAGCTGTGTTGACTCCGGCCTGGCCGACTGCGGCCATGGCGCTCGCGGCTTTCCCGGCCGTGGACGTGCCCGAGGCTGCGCCGATCCCGAAGGCAGTCGAAGCACCGCCTGCAACGGCAGATCCACCGCGCAGGGCGGCTCCACCGGCGGCCCCGGCCATCTTCGCGCCCGCGAGACCACCTGCGACCACGCCGCCTGCTGCGAGGCCGGCACCGACCGCCGCGCCGGCACCGAGCTGCGGTCCGCCAGAAACGATGCCGTTGGCGATGCCGGGGCCGAAGATGCCGAGCGCGAGCAGCGAGAGCGCCGCGAGCACGACGGCCATCGCATCCTCGATGGTCGGTTCGCCGGTGAAACCGGCAGTGAACTCGCCGAAGATGGTCGAGCCGATGCCGACGATGACGGCAAGCACGAGCACCTTGACACCGGACGATATGACGAGCCCTAGCACGCGTTCGGCCATGAAGGCGGTCTTGTTGAAGAGGCCGAAGGGCACGAGGATGAAGCCCGCGAGCGTCGCCAGCTTGAACTCGATCAGCGTCACGAAGAGCTGGATCGCGAGGATGAAAAAGGAGAGCAGGACCACGATCCAGGCGAAGAGCAGGATCGAGATCTGGATAAAGTTCTCGAAGAAGGAGACGAAGCCCATCAGGTCAGCGATGGACTCCAAGATTGGTTGCCCTGCTTCAAGCCCGACAGCGGCGATCCGGCCCGGCTGCAGGAGCTCGCCCGCACCGATCGCGCCGCCGGTGGCGATGAGGCCGAGACCTGCGAAGCTCTCGAAGACGATGCGCGCGAGCGCATTCCAGTTGCCGATGATATAGGCGAAGACGCCGACGAAGAGCGTCTTCTTGACGAGGCGACCGATGATGTCGTCATCCGCCCCCCAGGCCCAGAAGAGCGCGGCGAGCGTGACGTCGATAACGATGAGTGTGGTCGCGAGGAAGGCGACATCGCCGCCGAGCAGGCCGAACCCGCTGTCGATATAGGTCGTAAAGACCTCCAGGAACCGATCGATGACGCCGACTCCGTCCATGACCTACTCCGGGTCCGAATTGTCGGTGGACGTGCCGAAGAAGCGGCGGCGGTTCTCCTCCCAGGCGGCCTGGCACTCTGTGTCGGCTTCAAGGGCTTCCGGGGTCAGCGAGCGGCAGTGTTGCAAGGTCTCACGCAACGGATCGTCCGAGACCACGGCGGGGCGCTCCATCCGTTCCACTTCCAACGCGCGCTGAAGTTCCATCGCCGCCATGAGCGCGGCAATGGCGCCCAAGGCGATGGCGATGGCTTTCAGCGTGGTCTCAGCGGTCAGCTTCATCGCGGCTTACCGGAACATCCGCACGGTGGTCGGCTCGTAGCCGGAGCCGTAATCGAGGAAGCGCGTGAGGTTCTCGCGGGCCTGCGCTTCGGCAGCTGCGACACGCGCGGCTTCGAGCGATTGCGCCCGGTTCTGCGCGGCGATGGCCGCCGTCAAGTCAGAAATCTGCTGGCTTTGCAATGCGAGGAGTTGATTACCGGCTTGGGTCGCCTGCAAGGCACCGGTCGCGGCCTGGCTGCGGCCGACGAGCGCCTGCATTTCGGTGCGGGCGGTTTCGATGTTGCCCACGACGCCTGCCTGCACCTTGAGGGCGTCTTCGAAACCGGCGACCGAAGTGCGCCAGCGATCCTGTGCGCCCGCGATCATGTCGTCGAAATCGCCGCGCGCGGCTGCCGCGCCGTAATCCTGGGTGAAGGCTTCGTCGATCGTCGCCACATCATGGGCGATGCGCTGTGCTTCGTCCAAGAGCTGCTGGGTTTGCTGCACCGAAGACTGCAGTCGCGACAGCGACGAATATGGCAGGCTCGCGAGATTGCGCGCCTGGTTGACCAGCATCTGCGCTTCGTTCTGGAGCTGGGCGATCTGGTTGTTGATCTGCTCCAGCGTCCGGGCGGCGGTCAGCAGGTTCTCGGCATGGTTGGTCGGATCGTAGACGATCCCGCCGAACCCGCCGCCGAAGAATGCGTGGGCGGGCGGCGCGGTCGCCGGGGTCATTGCGATCGCGCTCGACAGCAACAGGGCTGCGGCGGCGCGCCCTGCCAGTTTACGTGTCTTGGTCGTGAACATCAGTCTTCTCCTTGTCGTCGTTGGCTTCTGGGGTTGCGGATGGGGTGGCTTCGATCACGGCGTCGGAAGGACCGAGCAGTTCGGTCGCCCATCCGAGATCGCACCGGGCGAGCCAGGCGGCGGCAAAACCGTCACGCCCGTGTTTGTCGAGGATCGCGTCGATCGCGGCGTGGTCGGCTTTGGAAGAGGCCGCGGTAAAGGCGAGCGCGACTTCGCCGAGGCCGAGAGCGAAGAGCCGGTTGCCGCGGCGCGACTGGCAGTAATAGTCGCGTTTGGGCGTCGCGCGGGCGACGATCTCGATCTGTCGGTCGTTGAGCCCGAAACTGCGATAGGTCGCGGCGATCTGCGGCTCGAAGGCGCGCTCGTTCGGCAGGAAGATGCGTGTCGGGCAGCTTTCGACGATGGCGGGCGCGATGTCCGAGCCGTCGATGTCGGCGAGCGATTGGGTGGCGAAGACGACGGAGGCGTTCTTCTTGCGCAGCGTCTTCAACCATTCGCGCAGTTGCGATCCGAAGGTCGCGTCGTCCAAGGCAAGCCAGCCTTCATCGACGATAATGAGGCTCGGGCGTCCGTCGAGCCGCGCTTCGATGCGGTGAAAGAGATAGGCGAGGACGGCAGGCGCAGCGGCGGAGCCGATCAGCCCCTCGGTCTCGAAGGCCTGGAAATCGGCACTGCCGAGTGCTTCGTCTTCCGCATCAAGCAGACGGCCAAACGGTCCGCCGAGGCAGAAAGGGGTCAGTGCGCGCTTGAGATCGTTCGATTGCAGGAGGACCGACAGACCTGTCAGCGTGCGTTCTTCGATCGGGGCCGAGGCAAGCGAGGTGAGCGCTGACCAGAGATGATCGCGCGCCACCGGGTCGATCATCACCTCTTCGCGGGCCAATAATCCGGCGAGCCAGTCCTGCGCCCAACTGCGTTCGGCCGCGTCGTCGATCCGGGCGAGCGGTTGCAGCTGGACCGCGTCCTCTTCGTCCGACAGCGCGAGACCGAGATCTTCCCAATCCCCGCCGCAGGCAATCGTCGCGCAGCGGATCGATCCACCAAAATCGAAGGCGAAGATCTGCGCGTTCTCGTAGCGGCGAAACTGCAAAGCCATGAGCGCCAGCAGCACCGATTTGCCCGCGCCGGTCGGGCCGACCATGAGGGTATGACCGACATCGCCGACATGGGTCGAGAAGCGGAACGGTGTCGCTCCTTTCGTCTCGGCGTAGAAGAGCGGCGGGCCGCCCAGATGGTCGTTGCGCGCTGGCCCTGCCCAGACCGCCGAGATCGGGATCATATGGGCGAGATTGAGCGTCGAGATCGGCGGCTGCCGGACATTGGCGTAGAGATGGCCGGGGAGCGAGCCGAGCCAGGCTTCGATGGCGTTCAGCGTCTCCGGGATGCAGGTGAAGTCGCGGCCTTGCACGACCTTCTCGGCTAGCTTCATCTTGGCATCCGCCGCGCGTTCGTCCGTGTCCCAGACGGTGATGGTGGCGGTGACATAGGCCGCGCCGACGATGTTGCTTCCGAGTTCCTGCAAGGCTTCGTCGGCGTCGAGCGCTTTGTTATCGGCATCACTATCGAGGAGCGTCGAGGCCTCATTGGTCATCACCTCCTTGAGGATCGCCGCGACCGATTTGCGCTTGGCGAACCATTGACGCCGGATGCGGGTGAAGAGCTTCGTGGCGTCGGTCTTGTCGAGACAGATGGCGCGCGTCGCCCAGCGATATTCGAAGGCCTGCGCGTTAAGCTCGTCGAGTAGGCCCGGCCAGGTCGCGGTCGGGAATCCGACGATCGAGAGCGTGCGGAGATGCACCTCGCCAAGCTTTGGCGCGAGCCCGGTGACCAGCGGCTCGTTGGCTAAGTAGGCGTCGAGATGCATCGGGGTCTCGGGCACGCGGACGGATTGTCGCCGCGTCGAGATCGTCGAATGGAGATAAGACAGCGTCTCCGCGTCATCGAGCCAGGCGGCCTCGGGCATGAACCCTTCGAACAGACCGAGCAGCCGGTCCGAACGGGAGCGAAACGCCGCGACGTGTTCGTGTGGGTTGGCACCTTTGCTCGGCGCGTCCTCGAAGAGCCACCCGCTCGCGCGGCTGGTATCGTCCGCAGGCGGCATCCAGGTCAGCGTCAGGAAGTAGCGGCTCTCGTAGTGGGATGAGGCTTCTTCGAACTGCGCGCGCCGCTCCGCATCGACCAGCGCGGAGATCGGATCGGGGAACTCCGACAGCGGATATTCGCGTGCCGGGACGCGTTGCGCTTCGACAAACACCGCCCATCCCGAGCCCAAACGGCGCAGCGCGCTGTTGAGCCGCGCGGCGGTCGCGACCAGCTCGGCGGGCGTTGCGGAATCGAGATCGGGACCGCGGAACCGCGCCGTTCGCTGGAAGCTGCCATCCTTGTTGAGGATCACACCTTCGCCGATCATCGCGGCCCAGGGCAGGAAATCGGCGAGCAATGCGGCTTTGGAGCGGTATTCGGCGAGGCGCATCATCTCCTCACACTCCCATCCAGGTCGGATAACGGAGGTGACGGCGCGCGACATCGGCGATCTGGGCGTCGCGCTTTGCGGCGTAGACCGCGAGCATGTGCCCTATGGCCCAGAGGGCGAGCCCCACCAGCCAGAGCCGGAGGCCAAGACCCACGGCGGCCGCGATGGTGCCATTGGCGATCGCGATGGTGCGCGGTGCGCCGCCGAGCAGGATCGGCTCGGTGAGCGCGCGATGGACGGGGGCGGTGAAGCCGGGGATGTCGGTCGGGTCGCTCATACGAGGACGCCACCGCCGAATGAGAAGAAGGACAGGAAGAAGCTCGATGCGGCGAAGGCGATTGACAGACCGAACACGATCTGCACGAGCCTGCGAGCGCCGCCCGATGTATCGCCGAACGCAAGCGTCAGACCGGTGATGATGATGATCATGACCGCGACGATCTTGGCGACCGGCCCTTCGATGGATTCGAGGATGGCTTGAAGCGGCGCTTCCCAGGGCATGCCGGACCCCGCCGCTTCCGCTTGTCCGGTGGCGAGCAGGACAACGATCGCAGCGGCGCTGACATAGATGGGCCAGCGGGGATAGAGGAGATTGAGTCGGGTGGTCATGTGGCGGGTCCTTTCGGGTTGGTGAGAAGGGATTGAAGCGCGTAGTCGCCCTCGGCAGTCAGGCCGGTGACGCGGGCTAAGTCCGCGAGACGGCGATCGCTGCCGCGTCCTTGCAGGACGGCGAGAACGTCGATGGTCTCCGCGATCAGAGCGCGCGGGACCGTGACAACGGTTTCCTGGATGAGCTGTTCGAGGCGGCGCAGCGCGCCGATGGCCGAGCCCGCATGGATCGTGCCGATCCCGCCGGGATGGCCGGTACCCCAGGCTTTGAGAAGATCGAGCGCTTCGGACCCGCGCACCTCACCGATGGGGATTCGATCCGGGCGCAGGCGGAGCGATGAACGGACGAGATCGGACAGCGTCGCAACGCCGTCCTTGGTGCGGAGCGCGACCAGATTGGGCGTGGTGCATTGCAGCTCGCGCGTGTCTTCGATCAGGACGACGCGGTCGGAGGTCTTGGCGACCTCGGCGAGCAGCGCGTTGGTGAGTGTCGTCTTGCCGGTCGATGTGCCACCCGCGACGAGGATGTTGGCGCGGGACGCGACGGCTTCGCGCAGCGCGTCGGCTGCGACCTCATCCATGATCCCGGCGCGGACGTAGTCGTCGAGCGTGAAGACGGCGACGGCGGGCTTGCGGATCGCGAAAGTCGGGGCTGCGACCACGGGGGGAAGCAATCCTTCGAAACGTTCGCCCGTTCCGGGCAATTCGGCGGAGACGCGCGGCGCCTCCGCATGGACTTCGGCGCCGACATGATGGGCGACCAGGCGAACGATCCGCTCGCCATCGTCTGCGGTAAGCGTCGAGCCCGTATCGCAGAGGCCGTCACCGAGCCGGTCGACCCAGAGGCGACCGCACGGATTGAGCATCACTTCGACAACGGCGGCTTCGTCGAGCCAGGCCGCAATATCCGCGCCAAGCGCGGTGCGGAGCATGCGGGAACCGCGCTCGATCGCTGCTGATTTGAGAGTGTGGACGGTCATTCGCGGCCCCGCATCTGGTTACGGGGTCGATCAAGAAGACCGCTAAAGGATCATTCGCAACAGGTTTAAGGGCGTAGTAGTGCGGCGGCGTGTGAAGGCAGGGACATGCGCATTTTGCATGAAGTCGCGATGGCTTCAGGCAGTGGATGTAGGGTCTGGAATGTCCTCCGAGATTTCCTTGGTCAGCGTTTTCCCCTTTGCGAGTCGCCGCCCAACTGCCTCAACGAACCTGTCATAGCGTTCCTTGCCCGATGCCTGTGCGGCCTCCCGCATCTCGTCAGGCAATGGCGGTGTGGTCGTCAGCCAGAACTTCACGAACAGCGCCATCGCCTCATTGCCGATGGATTGGTCGCGCTCCAGGCGTTCGATTGCGCGGGTAAGTCGATCCAGGCGCCGGACGATTGCGGCCTCCCGCTGATCTGCGCCATCGGGCGACAGAAATGCGGCGAGCGCCGCCTCCACGATTTGCGATTTCGAGACCTTCCGGCGGGCGGCCAACGCCTCAAGTTCACCCGACAGAGCCGGATCGAAATACACATTCAGTCGGTCTTTCTTCACGGCCACCTCCTAGAGCTCGATCCCGTCATCGGGATCGAGCGAGGCTTGTCGTGCGACGCCGCCGAACCGGTCGCGCATGGCTTTTGCGCGCTGTGCATCGTCTTCCGGTTCGTCATCGAGATCGGCGAACTCACTGCGCACCGGTGCCGGTTCGGGGGCGATGTCTTCATGTTCCGGAAGGTCGGGCTGTCGCCGAATACCGCCATCGGCGTCGTCGCTCGATGCTTTCCGTTTTTTGGGAGGCGGCGCTGCGATTGGTTCGCGACTGCTCCAATCGTCTGCCGTGCTGCCGACCGCCCCAGCTTGCGCGTCGCGATCCGGTGGCGGCGCGATCCGGGCCTTGAACTGCGGGTCGGCATAGTAGCGCGCCTTCTCTGCGCGGACCGGTGGCGCACCGGAGACCAGCACGATCTCGTCCTTTGGCGGGAGCTGCATCATTTCGCCCGGGGTGAGCAGCGGTCGGGCTGTTTCCTGACGAGACACCATCAAATGCCCGAGCCACGGCGAGAGCCGATGCCCGGCGTAGTTCTTCATCGCCCGCATCTCGGTCGCCGTGCCGAGCGCGTCGGACACCCGCTTCGCGGTGCGCTCGTCATTGGTCGCGAAGGCGACACGGACATGGCAATTGTCGAGGATCGCGTTGTTCTGACCGTAGGCCTTCTCGATCTGGTTGAGGGATTGGGCGATCAGGAACGCCTTGATCCCGTAGCCCGCCATGAAGGCGAGTTGGCTCTCGAAGAAATCAAGCCGTCCGAGCGCGGGGAACTCGTCGAGCATGAGCAGCATGCGGTGGCTGCGCTCAGCGTGCAGGTCTTCAGTCAACCGCCGACCGATCTGATTGAGCACGAGCCGGATCAGCGGCTTGGTGCGCGAGATATCTGATGGCGGCACCACGAGATAGAGTGTCACCGGCCTGTCCCCGGTCACGAGATCGTCGATCCGCCAGTCGCAGCGGCGCGTGACTTTTGCCACGACCGGATCGCGATAGAGCCCGAGGAAACTCATCGCGGTCGAGAGAACACCGGAGCGTTCGTTCTCGGATTTGTTCAGAAGTTCGCGTGCGGCTTGGGCGACGACAGGATGCGGGTGGTCTCCCAGATGCGGGGTTCGCATCATGGCGGCGAGCGTCGACTCGATAGGCCGCTTCGGATCGGAGAGGAAGGCCGCAACACCGGCGAGCGTCTTGTCAGCCTCGGCATAGAGCACATGCAGGATCGCACCGACCAAAAGCGAGTGGCTCGTCTTTTCCCAATGATTCCGGCGTTCGAGCAATCCTTCGGGATCGACCAGGATGTCGGCAACGTTCTGGACGTCCCGCACCTCGCTGTCGCCGCGGCGCACTTCGAGCAGCGGATTGTAGGCGTCCGAATTCGGATCGGTCGGATCGAACTGAAGCACGTGGCTGAATCGCGACCTATAGGTGGCCGTCAGCTGCCAGTTCTCGCCCTTGATATCGTGGACAATCGCCGAGCCTGGCCAGGCCAGAAGCGACGGGACGACCAGACCGACACCCTTACCGGAGCGCGTCGGCGCGAAGCAGAGCACATGCTCGGGTCCGTCATGCCGGAGGTAGCGGGACTGGTAGCGCCCGAGGACCACACCGTCATCGACGAACAATCCCGCCTCGCGCATGTCGTTCTCTGTCCCCCAGCGGGCGGAGCCGTAGGTGGTCACATTGCTGGCTTCGCGGGCACGCAGCACGGAGAGAAAAATCGCGATCCCGACGGCAGCGATACCACCGGTTCCGGCGATGATTGCGCCTTCCATGAAGACGCGCGGCGCATAGGCGTCGTACCAGTACCACCAGACGAAGACGCTCCACGGCGCGTAGATCGGCAGACCTAAGATGGTGGTCATCGGTTCCCCCAGTTGGGACTGAAAGCCGAGTCGGAAAGCCACCCATTGCGTCGCGGCCCAGACGAAGAGCAGCGTAACCGTCGAGACGATGAAGATCTGACCCCAGAGGATGGCGGTGGCCGGTGATGCGTGTTTCTTCGAGGTCATAGAGGTCTCCGGGATCAGATCGAGAGGCCGCGCTTGCGGCCGAGCGACCAGCCGATGCCGCCGCCCGCCGTGACGGTGCCCGAGACGGTCTGGCCGAGATGCTTTTCGAGCTGCGGCTTCCAGGGCACGAGCTCGAAGCCCATCCCGTCATCGATCATGGCGAAGCGGCCCGAAGCGAGGTCGAGGCGTTGCTTGTAAATGCCCGCAACGGACTCGCTGTCATCGGACTTTCGAAATGGCAGGCCGGTCTCGTCGGTGATTTTGCTCGCAGCTTTACCGAGATCGCGCTGGCGCAGTGTCTTCAGGAGATCGCGTGCGAAGGTGACGCGCTGACCTTGCCGCGTCGCGAGGCCCTGGCCGATCAGGTGCTCCGCGCGTTTCACCAAAGCGTCGCGGACCTCGGCTCCGAACCCGCTTTGCGCCAACGGCGCGCGGGTCTTGGCGAGCGCCAACCGGTCGGCCCATGTGGCACCATCGGCCTCGACCTGCTTTTCCAGCGCAACGTCCGACCGCCCGACCAGAGCCAGGCGTCGCGTCCCTCCATCCTTCCCGGCCCAACTCCGCGTCTCAACGATCCCGCCGAGAGGAGTGTCGCCTGTGAGATCGAGATCGCGGAACCGCAGGTGATGGAGACGTCCGTCGACTCCGTCGATGATCGCATAGGCTTCACCCGAGAGTTCGTTGTGCAAGCCGCGGTCGACCAGCTTGCCGAGGATCGAATTATCCGGTTGCCCCTCGATTGCGAAGTCGGACTGCACGCGGGCCTGACCGCGTGTCTGTCCGCTCAGGGCGCGGTGCATCGTCTTGATGATGTCACCGCGCACGGCCATCTCGCGCAGTGTGTCTTCCATCCCCGGTTTCAATTGCCAGACCGTTGGTGCGAGCTTTTCCGCAAGCCCAAAGCGTTCCAAAGTTTGCGCGCGCCCGGTCATGCGACGCTTGAGATCTTCGTCGTCGAGGTCGGGCGCGCCGGGCCGCAAGTCGGCGACACCGAGCGTGTCATTGGCATAGGACCGCAAGGCCCGATCCAGACCGGTCCAGCGTTCGGCCTTCACTTCCGCATCAAGACCGGCAGCGATCTCCTTCTCACTGCGCGGTCCGAGTTCGAACTCGACCAGTTCTTCCGCCCGCCCACGCAGACCGCGGCTGATATAGTCCCGCGAGATGACGAGGTCTTTGCCATCATCGGCTTTGCCGCGCACCAGCACATGGACATGGGGATTGTCGGTGTTCCAATGATCGACCGCGACCCAATCGAGTTCGGTGCCGAGATCGCGCTCGGCTTGGGCCATCAGATCGCGGGTGAAGGCCCGCAGGTCTTCCATCTGGCCCGCGTCTTCCGGCGAGACGATGAAGCGGAAATGATGGCGGTCGTCTTCGGTACTGGCGACGAAAGCGCGGTCGTCTACCCGCTCGTGCTCCTTGTCGAACATGCCCGCATCGCGACCGTCCTTGGTGACGCCCTCGCGCTTCAGATAATCGAGATGCTTGGCGAGCGGTGCGGACCGGAACTTCTGACCGCGATGCCGGACGATCCGTGCGTTTACCACGACCCGGCGCTGCGTCCGTGCGAGGCCGCGTGAGACCCTGACGAAGCGTCCGCGCCCGAAAGTCGAACGCCCGGCACGCCCGCCGCTCGTCCTGAAATGATTGCCGGTATGCCCCGCCTTCTTCGCGGCGCGCATGACCTGTCCGACGAAGCTCTTCGCGCGCTTGGCCGACGGACCCTTGTCGCGGATGCGCCCGGGCTTGATGCGAATGTCGTTCTCACGCCGGCTCATGCGGGTGCCTCCCCAAAGTAAGGCATGGCACGGTGAAAGGTGTATGTAATCAGGGGGATAGCTGTAAGCGCAGCACTATTGCCAAGTTCGCGACACACAAAAACCTCAACAACAACAATGCCGTAGACGCCTCGCGCGTCCGGCCTTTTATCTTGCCCTCCCACCGTTGATCCCTGCTGCAATCTTCCTTCTGCCGCATTCCATACGAGGCAGCATGACAAAACGGCGCGGACTGCGAATGAGCCGCTCATTGATCTGTCTCCGTTGATCTGGAAACGAAAAGCGGGTTGGCCCGCTCGTTTTGCGGTTCGTTGGGATGACTCTCCGACGATTGGTTGACGGAGCGGCGGCGACCGTCCCTTCGGTTGCTCTGCTGCTGATTGTCTGCAGAAGAAACGGGCGCGAAGAGCGGGGCTTCCTGCCACCGTGCTGCGGAAACGGTGCGCGTTGCTTGCAGTGGAACTGCACCAGAGAAACCAAGTGCGCGTGACAGCGATGCCATGTAGTGGCGCGTCTCGCGCGGCAATGGGCGCCCGGTTCGAATATGTTCGGCGTATCGTCCGGGACCGGCATTGTACGCCGCAAGAAACCCCGGCGCGCCGAACCGGTCGTACATTGCGCGCAGATAGGCGGTGCCCGCGAGGATGTTCTCGCGACGGTCGAACGGGTCCGACCCGAAGCCATGATCGGCACGCAGCTCAGCCCAGGTGCTCGGCATGATCTGCATGAGACCCATCGCACCAGCGCTGCTCACAGCACGGGGATTGCCCGCACTTTCGGCCTGCATGACGACGCGTATCCAGTGCTCCGGGATGCGGAAACGCTGCGCGGCTTCCGCGATGTAGGTGTCGATGTCGGAGGTCGGGGCCGTGGCCTCGGCAGTGCGCGAAACCGTATCCCGCGCGTCTGCGGTGGGCGGGCTGGCGCAGCCGGAAAGCGCGAGGATCGTCGCAGAAGCCACGATGAACCGACGGCCGGAAGGAGGGAGGATTGACATTCATCAGCCCTCCCGGGTCCAGATCGGGACGGCGCGGCCGACGATCGCGTCACGTGGCAGCGGCCCGAAATAACGACCGTCGAGGCTCGCTTCGGTGTCGGGATTGAGGAAGAGAATCTGATCGTCCGTGAGCGTCTGGCAGCCCTGCCAACTGGGCAAGCGCCGGTCAAAACGGTCGCGGAGCTTTGCGTTCGCGACGGGCGATCCATCGACGGTGATGGTGACGCCAATGCGACAGACACGTTGTCCAGGAAGTGCGACGACATGCTTGATGAGCGGGACGTCCGCGCCGAGATAGCCGTGCTCGAGAAGCCAGTCGCCGAGCGGCGACGGCGGTTCCAGAACGACTAGGTCACCGACCCTGGGCGTATCGATGGACCGCACGGCATAGAAGCCGATTGGCACACTTGCCGACGCATTCCAGACGAGGACCGGATTGGCGCGGATGACCGCGGAGAGCGCGATCAGGGTAATGCCGAAACCGCCGAGGATGAGCGATGTACGTGCGCGTCTCATGCCGCGAGCGCTCGACGTTTGAGCCAGGCATCGTGTCGGAACGGCGTATAGCGACGTGGCTCGAGATTGCTGGCTAGGCGGTTGTGGACATGCCGCCAATGGTCGGGACAGACGTCTTCGGGCGCGATGCTTTCGGCCTCGACCTGGTCGGTGGCGAGCAGCACGGCTTCGACTTTCGGCCAGCCGGAAAGGCGCAACAGACTGATGCCGCCGGGTGTCACGAATGGTACGGTGGAGAAATGCTCGCCTTGGCGCGGCGCTTGCAGAATGTCGATCCGGCTTTCGACCGTCCCGTAGTCGTTCGACGCCCAGCGGATGAACGCGAAGATAGAGCCGGGATGGAACCCGACCATGCGTTGGGAACGGCTCGTGGTCGTCTCTTGGACGATCCGACCGAAGCGCAGCCAACGCTCGATCTGACCCTCGATCCAGGTCAACTGAACAGTCGTGCGGGCGCTCACCGGCGTTTCTCGCGGCTGTAGGCCGGTGAGATCGCCGCATGGCGTTTGGCAGGCAGAACGATGTCGCCGGTGTCTTCGGAGGTGGACCGGCGATCGCCTCGGCTGACCCAGGCCTGCAGGTCGTCGACTGCGTAGACGACGCGGCCGCCTATCTTTGAATAGCTTGGGCCGGTCCCGTAGGTGCGATGCTTCTCAAGCGTTCGACCGGACAGGCCGAGAAAACGCGCGGCTTCCGGAGTTCTGAGATAGCGCGGCGGCAGGCCGGCAGTGGGATCGGGCATGATAGACTCCTCTGGTCATCGCGGCCCGTCGCGGAATGCGCTGGGCGGTCGATGGACAGAGAAGCGGAGAAGTGCCCGTGAGGGGGATGACGAAGGTTGCGGAAGGAAATCGTCACCCCCGAAAAACACGGGAATGTGGGTGCTCAGATGATGTTTTTCAGAATGGAGTGTCGTCTTCCGATTGCGGACGGCTGCTCTCGATCCGTTTGATAAAGGCCAGGGAGGAAAGCACGCAGTCGATCAGAAACTGTGCTTCTGAGACTGAGAGCAAGTCGTTGTCGTGCGCGAAGGAGCGTTTGTTGCGCGCGTCATTGAGCGCTTCGAAGAGCTTATGCTGCACTCGAAGTGTCGGTAAAGCGAACTCGGTGACTTCTCTGTTGTCGCGGAGCAATTTGCCGTAAGCGCCGAAGATCGCGTGGAGGGGCGTCCTTGCCTCGACGGGGTGGCCGCGTTCGGAGAGCAAATGCCGGAAGCGTTTAACGCAGTAGGTATGCACACGGTCAAGTGCGACACCGGGCTTCTCGGCGACGAGATCGTTTGCAATGGAGGCGCGCAACTTCGGCAGCGTGGTGTCGCGCGAGAAGTCAGTCAGCGCATCTTCGAGTTTCATCGTGGATGCAGTTTCAAGCTCATTGGTGTACCGATCGAGCCAGGCTTTGAGCCTTGCCTCCTCTTCCGGATCGGATTCTTTGTAGTCAGGAAGCTCGCAGCGATAGAGCCAAAGTGCGTGTAAAACCCGCGCGACAAGGCGTGGTTCGGTGACTTCAACGAACCCGCGTAGCGTTTTTCCCTTGCTATGGCCTTCGGCTTGGAAGCGTTCCTGAAAGATGTCTAGGTCAAAGGTTTCTTCGAACCATTCGGCCATTGTGCAGTCAGAAAAGTCGAGGACATAGCCCCCGCCACTGTGAAATATTTGGTCAAAGACCATGCGCGCTTTGGACGGCAAACGCCGTGAGCGCCCCATTATACGGGCATGATCTTCTAGCGCTTCGATGTCATTCTGCATGCTCCGAAACATACCGGAAACACAGGTCTTAACAAGTTGATGTTCTTACTTTGTTTTACCATGGAGCAAATGTCGGTGACCTTGGTTGGTCAGAATCCGTCCATAAGTTGCGAGACGCGCCACTTGTGCTTTCAATGAGCTGGTCTTCCAAGGATCAACACTGACGCGAGCCGCGCCGAAATAAGCGACCGCGATCTCCTGGAAGCGGGCTCCGGATCGCCGCCCGTCATCCGTGCGGAGGGCTTGGGCGATGCGTTTTCTGCGCTGCGCCGTGAACCATCCGCGTGTCTGTTGGCCTTGCATGGCGGCGTGAAGACGCCGCGCCGTTTTCATTCTGATCGACCAATTTGCTTCGAGTGGGATGAGGACCCCAAATGGTCTATCGGCGGTGAGCGCGACGTCGGATACGACGACAAAATCAGGTCGCAGACATGTCCAGTATCGGCCTTTGCTACCTCGTTGGACTTCTAAGATCAGCCCATCGAAAGGCAAAGTTTGCGCTTCGTTGTCACGTAATGCGGAAACTATCGTGCTGACGGCTGGCGCAACTGCCGGTCGCCAAAAGAGACGCGTGTCAGTTGCCTTTAAGTTCGGGTCGACGGGGAAATCGCAACCCCCAGTCTGACGCTTCGATGTCCGTCATCGTTGGATATGCCGCTTTGTAGCGCGGGTTGCGTCTAAGGCACTCCCAGGCAAGGCCTGAAGCATCGAGTTGTTCGATGTAATCATAGCTGGATTCGTCTCGCCAATTCGTCGGCATGTCCGCTCTCCCACTGTTAAGCGCCGAGCGTCGATCGCTGAGGACCTAGCAATATGCTCGCGTTAAGCGGGAATTCGTAGGGGAGCTGGCGGCATCGAGTGATGCGGAACGCGCATCGCCACGCAGAGTGCAGGGTGGCGTGTTAAGCCTTGGTCAGCAGCTCATGATACCCATGTTGTGCGACCCAGTGGGCTCTCACCAAATGACTATCGTGCACGTGGCGCGCCCGTTCCGGTTCATCATCAACCTCGATTCCAAAAAGATGATGAGTGATTTCAGAAAGCGCGGCACCGTCGGCTTCAGCATCCAAGAGGCGCGCGTAAAGCTTCAATTGAGCACGATCATATTCCGTGATGGTATCGCTTTCGGGTGGTGTATCGACGAGCTTTTGATTGATTTGATCTGTCATCCCGTCCCCCTGGGCGGCGTTGCGCCCAAATGGTTAATGCCATCTTTGCGCGGTCTGGCGCAACAGTGGCCCAGCCGAGAGGACGCTTTCGGACAACGGCTCCCCTGAATCTGAGCTCCTTTTCGAGTATTATAATACGTCGCACTAAAATACGCGATAGGTCTTTTGTCGTCGGATGGATATCCGGCAGACATTTGGGAACAATCTCAAGCACTACAGAACTTTAGCAGACATGAGCCAAGCGGCGTTGGCGGTGAAAATGGGCGTGGACCGAGCCCATGTAAGCTCGATGGAACGGGGTCAACAGAACGTCACGATCATCACGCTTTGGCATGCGGCTCTTGCGTTGGATGTTAAGCCGGATCTCTTGTTGAAAGAAGATATTCCAGACGGGACCTAGTCTTGCGACGGCAGCCTACCCAAATGTCTGGAACTCGGAGAAATTGAGCTTCCGTGGAGTTTTCACTAATGACCGCTTTGCTCTGGTACGCCTTCGCCAAAGCCATCCTTCATTAGAGCTTCCAACATGGGACAGGCCGCAGTGCCGTCGTCGCATTTCTTAGATAGGCTCAAGAGCGCCTCCCGGAGGCGTACCAAGTGCTCAATCTTAGCGTCTATCTCACCCAAATGGTTCTCAGCCATGATTTTCACTTCACCGCATGATCGGTCATTCTGCGCGGTGAGCGATAAAAAGGTCCGTATGATTGAAATCGGGAAACCCAGATCGCGGCAGCGGCGAACGAACCTGAGTTTCGCAACTTCATCAGACGAGTAAAGCCGACGTCCGCCTGCGGAGCGCACCGGCTTCGGAACAATCCCCTCACGTTCATAGTAACGGATCGTTTCGATATTCACGCCGCTTTGATCCGACGCTTTGCCGATTGTGAACATTTCGCTTGCTCCTGTAGTGGCTACAGGAAGTAGAAAAGCAAAATGGACATGAATGCAAATCAACTGCCTGTAGCAGAATCTGGCGTTGCTGCCGGGCTTGTGATGCCCTTCGCAGCACTTTTAGCGCTGTTGTCGGCGTCGTGCTGTGTTTTGCCTATCTGCCTTTCGATAGTGGGCCTTGGCGGTGCTTGGCTCACTATTCTTGGGCCATTCATTGCCTACCGCGAGTTCATCCTTTTCGGAGTTGCGATTGCTCTCGTTTGGGCTTGGTATCGGGTGCTTCGTCGCAAGCCATGCGCAACGCGTGGGCAGTCTGCAATGGTATGGACTTCACTCGCATCCATCGCCTTCTTGGTCGCATTGTCTTCGCCCCTGTGGGAGCCGTCAGCGCAGCGTTTCATGTGGGATTTGTGGAGATCGATCTGATGAAGAACAGACTATTGGCGCTCGGGGTGGGCGGCACGATCTTGGCCATCCTCTGTTGCTTCACGCCTTTGCTGCCTGTCTTGCTAACAGCGGTTGGCCTGACTGGCTTACTTGGGGTCGTTTACAACGATGCTGTTTTGCTGCCGATCTTGGCAGGATTTCTTATACTGACGGGGTACGCGGTATGGCGACAGAAGACGCAAAAGTAGCCTTGGAATCTACGCTCACTTGTCCGTCTTGCGGACACGTAGAAACCGAGACTATGCCAACAGACGCGTGCCAGTGGTTTTATGATTGCAAGGGATGCGGCACCGTCCTGAAACCCCTGCCGGGAGACTGCTGCGTCTATTGTTCCTATGCAACGGTTCCATGTCCACCAATCCAAGAAGGCAAGTCCTGCTGCGCATAGCCGCCATTCAGACATCGCGCAGCATCAATCAATTTGGGCTCGAAGCCCCCCTCTGGCGCGCTGCCGATCCGGCGTCACAAACGAAAAGTACGCCCCGCCCGGGAAACCGGGCGGAGCGATGGGCGGCTCATTCGCCGTTCTTGCGGCGAGCCCGGGACCAGATGAGGCTGAACGTTTCCTCGCCGCCTTCGATGACGGTGTCGTCGAAAAGGTTGGCGTAGATGGGCTGGGTGAAGCTCGGATCGTCCAGCTTGAGGCTCAGATAATCGCGGTCCTCGTTCGAGCGCTTGGACCAGGCGGCGCCGATTTCGGCGCGGCCGACGAAGACCCGGTGGGAGGGGGCGTTCTCGCCATTGGTGCTGTCCTCGGGAACAATGCGGACGTTCTGCGCCTGCACGTTGAGGGTGACGATTTCTCCGACATACTCGTTGCCGGTCTTCTTGAAGGTTCCGATGGTTGCCATGTCAATTCTCCTATTGGCTTTCGATCCCGCGCCCGTCGCGGTCTCGATGGCGATCGTCAGGACCGGGACGATCCGCCGACGCAGCCCTTGGCCCGCAGCGCTAGCGGAGGACGCCGGGGGCGGACTTTCTTGGACCCGTGAGGGTCGTCCCGCGAGGAATGGCCTCCGGCCAGGGGAAGAAAGTCCGAACCCGGCGTTGCGGCTGAGGCGGTCGAGGCGTCAGCCGATCCCGGTCAGATCAGCCGTTGGAGAGACCGCAGCGGGTGCGGGTGACTTGGGCATGGGAAGAGAAATGGCCGCCAGATTCGGACCGGGCAATGCACCGGCACCGCTTGTCGCGTGAAGACAGGCTGTGTCGTGTAGAACGGCGGAGATCAGTCGCGTCGCTGATTACTGCAGGTGGATGAGAACGCCGTCTCCCAAGCGCTTCGTCATTCTGCTCGAAGTTTCGGTTCTGGTCCAAGCGTTCGATCGACCACACCCGCGACACGCCTCGATCTGGAGAGCTTCTTCAACCAATCGCGCAAAACCACGAGACTTTACACCGTCGCTGACGGTGTGGGTTCATCGGTCATTCGCGAACTGTTGCCTGTAGGTGCTCTGGGAGCGATGTACATTGTCCTCCCCCGGCGGCCCGGCGAGGCTTGCGATCCGCACCCAGGCCGTGCCCGCGACGACAATCCCTCCGATGATGGCGAAGGCCAGCGTCCAGCTTTCCGACGCGCCACCAATCTGAGAAAGCCCCTTGATAGCCGAAAATCCGGCCACACCTGCGGGTGCTGCATAGAGGCTCGCTATCAGCAGCCTCACGGGAACCGACTGCACCTTCGCGAAGACGATCTGTCCGATGATGAGCGTGAAGGCCCCTGCAAACATCGCTGCGACGAGGGCGGCCAAGACGCCTGCCTCCGTATCGTAAACATACATTCCGACGGTGACAGCGACGAAAAAAGGAAGCGCGTAAACGGCGAGACTGAAAAGCACATAGACGAGGAAGCCAAGTCCAACGATGCTTAGAAAGGCGGATACAAACATGGGCGGTCTCCTCTTATGAGCTGCGCTCCCACCACCGCCATTGCGCTGCCAAAGCATAGCATAAATGCGCTGATCGCGGAATATCCCCGGACAGCGCATCGCGATGCCTTGAAGGCATCATGGGTCATGACGACCCGCCTTTCTTCTCCCGGAAATCGTAAAGCGGAATGCCGAGGATTTTCGCCTTGTCGGCGAGATTGTCGGAGATGCCGGAGCCCGGGAAGACGATGAGCCCGATGGGCAGCGTGTCCAGAAGCTGATCGTTGCGCTTGAACGGTGCTGCCTTGCCGTGCCGGTTCCAGTTCGGCTTGAAGACGATTTGCTGGCATTTGCGGTTGTCGGCCCAACAGGCCGCGATGCGTTCAGCACCCTTGGGTGAACCGCCATGCAGCAGCACCATGTCGTCGTGCTTGGCTTTGACCTTGTCGAGAGCCGTCCAGATGGCCTGTGTATCCATGACATCCTGACCGCCGGTGAAGGCGATCTTCGTGCCGGTGGGCATCAGCGGTTCGAGGTCGGTTTTCCGCTTGGTGTCGAGATAGTCGCGGCTGTCGATCAGCGCGGCGGTCATATGCTTGCGGTTTCGCTGTGAGCCGGAACGTGGATGCCAGGTCTGGCCAATATGCGCTTCGAAGAGCTCGGCGGCGAGATCGCGCATGCTGTCATAGGCGTTGCGTCGCTCCGTCAGCGTAATGCCTTCGGCGGTCAGCCGTTCCAGTTCGACCGAACGGACTTCGGAGCCGTCCTGCTGACGTTGGCTGCGTTTCTGGGCCTGCTCGTTGTCGTCGAGGGTGCGGTCGATACGGACCGCCATGCGGTGGAAGACATTGGTGGTGGACCAGAGCAGGTCTTCGAGATCGGGTTCGAGCCGCGTATCTCCGAGAGCGACAACAAGTGCGTCGAAGACGTCAGTCAGCGCGCCGTGGACGATATCTGCTTCCGGCAAAGGGCGCGGATCGGGCTCGCCCGAGAAGGGCCGGTGGCCGAAGAGCTGGAGTTCGTCGAGCACCAGGGCGGTGGCTGAGCGGGTTTGTGGATCGTGCAGGGTCATGGGGTTGGGTCTCCTTCGCCTCGTGACCGCGCCCCGCGCGGCCTTCATGGGCGACGGGCAAGCGGCGAGCGACCGGGCTTGCACCGCCGACCTCAGGCGGCGGCCGGAGCGCAGCGGAGGATGGCGAAGGCGGCGCCGTTTTGGATCGCGATGCAAAGCCGCGCTTGCGCGGCGGCGGAAAACGGTGTCACCGCAGCCATTGCCGGACCGGGCGGTCTCCGCTCCGTCTCGCCCCTCTCAGGAAGGCCGTGGGAGCGGCTCTCGGATGTGGTGAGGCGATCGCGGTTCTGCACGACCGTTGCTCCCGTGACGGTCAGCTTGTGACCGCCTCCAGGAGCTTTGGCACATCGATCGGTGCGAGCTGTGACCGCAACTGCGCCCTTAGGTTGTCCAACCCAAGACGGCAAAGATCGTCGTTGAAGTCGCCCTGCACCGGATGGAGCGGGATCGTCTCGATCCCCATCGGCAAGATGCGTTTTTCCAGGATCGCAGCGGCCTCGCGTCCGGCGGGGTCTGCATCGACGGCGATGTAAAGTCTGTTCAGGTGTTTGGGCGGATCGAACGCGGCCAGATGCGCACTGGAGAGTGCTGCAGTGACAGGAAGTGAAGGGATAGCCACGCGCAGCGAGAGCATCGTTTCCAGCCCTTCGCCCACCGCCATGACCTCGCGGGCCTGTCCGATGCGCACGGCGTATCCGAGCAGATTGCCCATGGCTTTGCGGTTCGGATCGAGCGGGGCCTTCGTGGCCGTTTTTGGATCGAGCCACGTCCGATGGACACCGGTCAGTGTGCCAGCCTCGTCCGTGACCTTTGCGAGCAAGGCGGGCCAGGTTTCCGGCGGACCACATCTCGGCTGACCTTCGTGCCAATAGTAGCAGCTTGGATGGAATCTCAGCGCGCGAACTGACTGCAGGCTGCCGATCCCTCGAGCGGCGAGATAGCGTTCGACGAGTGTTCCGGCGATGGATTGACCCATCGCCCAAAGCCGTCGTGCCGCTTCCGGTGAGCCGGTCGGCGCTCTCGCCACCGGAGCACGTGACGGTGGATCGGATTTCGGGAGACTGAGAAAGCGGCGTGCCTCGTCCAGCGTGTCGCCAAGGGACGACAGATTGAGATTGGCTGCGATGAGATCGAGCAGGTCGCCATGCTCGCCGGTGGCGGCGTCGGTCCATTTGCCAGCGGATCCCTTGCCGGAGGATGGTACCGTGAGGCGGACATAGAGGCTGCGTCCCGGCGCATTGTCGACATCGCCGACGATCCAGTAATTGCCCTGTTTGCGGCCATTGGACAGATAGTGCCGGCATACGGCCTCCGCGTCACGACCGAGGCGCTGCGCAATTTCCGCTGCTGTATTCGACATGAGAATCTCCATCGGTTGCGCACGAAAAAGGGGCCCGCCGTTTCCGACGGACCCCAGTTGCGAGGAAGTTGGGGGAGCCTCTCCCTCGGTTGGTGGTCACCCGTGGCGAAGGCGGCCTCGGCGACAGAAACATCATCGCCGGAAGCGGCACGATCGACCATCGACCTAATGCCGCCGTTCGCCTGTCCTTGCGCGATCACTCAGCGGCTTCGAGCGGGACTGCCTGTTCTTCGGCATCATCGTTCTCCGCCTGCGGCTCGACATCACCGTTATCGATGATCTCGAACTCCGGCTCGTCGGGCATCTCGACCAGGGGCGGGGTGCGCAGCGGCTGCGGGAGCCAGTCGGTGCCCGCGAGCAGTTCCTCGGCGGCGGCGACCATATCGGGCTTCTTGAACCCGGCGATGCGTTCGGCGTCTTTTTCGCCCTTGGCCTCGCGCACCGCAGCGACTATCTGCGCCTTGGTCACGCGGCCGAGATAGCTCTCCGCCGTCGGCGACCAACCTGCCTTCGCCATGTCCAGACCCAGCGTTGCGGCTAGGACATCGGCATGGGCGAGTGCACGCGGTTTGCGGTAATGCGGTTCCTGCACCGCGTTCACGGTCATCGACACGCAATGCGCGAAGAGCGCGTCGCGGCTGTCACTATCCCATTCGATCAGCGCATCCCACAGGTCTTCCTGCGCTTTCGGCAAGTTGGCCGCCCAGGTCTCGATCCGCTGGTCAATCCCCTGTGCATAGGACGTGTCTCCGAGACCGTCCGCCTGCGCACCAAAATGCGTGGCTTTGGGCGTGATCTCGATGCAGCTGTCTTGGCCGTAATGGTAGAAGAGCTGCAGGACCATCGTGTGCAGACAGGCGAGCATGGCCAGTTGTGGATCACCGGCCAGTGCATTGCGCAGCGCGATGGTGCGGTGGACGGTCAGGTCGCAGACGAGACGGTCGGAGAGCGGCTTGGTGCCGTCATCGTCTTCCTCCTCGTCAGGATCGACGGCCGGCTCGTCGCTGTCAGCAATCGCATCATCCACGGCCGGATCACCGCCCGCGTCGGAAGCCTCGTCGGTTTCCACCGCCGGTTCGTCTTCGGCTCGAACATAGCCGCGCTCGACACGCAGATTGCCAGAGCTGTCGATGCTGACGAACGCGCCCGCGATGGCATAGTCATCCGCCTCGAACCGGATCGGGCGATCCTGCAGCGCTTCCATCGCAGTCTCGATTTCGCCGAGCCGGGTGTCGACCTCTTCGGGGAGTTCATCCGCTTCGGCATAGTCGTCTTCGAGCTTTTCGTACTCGGCCTTGAGCGAGGTATAGGAGGCTTCCTCCTCATCGCTCATCGGCTCGGCCTCGCCGCGAATGCGTCGCAGGTCGTAGGTGTGCCCATAGGGAAAGTCGGGCGCGACCTCGATCCATTTCCAGCCTTCGGCCCGGATCGCCTTGGCGTCTTCGTTGAGCTTCTCCGACACCATGGTTTCGAGCAGCGCGGCATCCTGCAGCCAGCCGCCATCGTCGGTCTGGAAGAGATCGCGCAGGATCTCGCCGCCCGCCTCGACATAGTTGTCGAGACCCACGAATTGCGCCCGCCGGTCGGAGGCACGCACGGCGCCCTCGGTCAGCATGCGGCGAATCTCGTAAGGCTGTTTCGAGTAGTGCTGCTTCAGTGCCTCCCAGACCTGCTCCTGGCGCTCGTGGTCGGGGTTGACCGTGAAGGCCATCAACTGGTCGAGGGTCATTTGCTCCTCGGCGTAGGCGTCCAGAAGCGCTGCCGATACGGCGGCGAGCTTCAGCCGCTGTTTAACGACACCGGCCGAGACGAAGAACGCCGCGGCGATTTCTTCCTCAGACTTGCCCTTCTCGCGCATCGCCCGGAAGGCGCGGAACTGATCGAGCGGATGCAGTGGCGCGCGCTGGACGTTCTCGGCGAGGCTGTCTTCCTCGGCCAGACCATCGGTCCGCACGATACAGGGCACGGGTGCGGTCTTGTTCAAGCGGCGCTGCTTCACCAGCAGTTCGAGCGCGAGAAAGCGGCGGCCGCCCGCGGGGATTTCGAACATCCCGGTCTCACCGCCTTCCTCGTCCAGCACCGGTCGGACGGTGAGGCTTGCCAGTAGCGTGCGCCGGGCGATGTCTTCGGCCAGCTCTTCGATCGAGACGCCGGATTTGATCTGCCGGACGTTCGACTGGCTGAGCAGCAGCTTGTTGAAGGGGATGTCGCGCGAGGCGCTGAGGGTGATCTTCTTGGACTTGGTCATGAGACTTCTCCGCGACGGGCGATTAAGAGACACTCTCTCGATCTTTCAAACCCGTCACGAAGGCCACGGCCCACCTCTCCCTCTAAAGGAGCGGCGGGCCGCAACTATTCTCCCGGGCGTGCCAAATCCGAACCCCCCGGGCCGTGCGCGGTACTCAGCGCAAGGCTTTCCAGAAAACGACCTTGTCGTCGCCCGCGTCCCAGAAGTCGCGAATGCGGGCTTCCTCGCTGTAGCCGTTCTTCGCGTAGAAGCGGCGCGTCAGCGTAAACGCGTCGGTCCCGGAGGTATCCGCGATCAGCACACGGACGTCTTGCGTCCGCAACTGATCCTCAAGCGCCTCCACGAGCGCGCCGCCGACGCCGTCGCCCTGATGGGCAGGACGCACGGCGAGCGCGAGCATGTTCCAGGTGCCGTTGGTCAGATCTTCTGGAACTGCGTAGCAGAAGCCGACCGGCGTTCCGGCCAGATGGGCCGTCAGCCAGAGCGCATCTGCGTCGCCGCCGAGAAAGCCGGACACCATGTCCGGGAGCATCTCGCCGGGGAACAGTTCGGTTTCGTCCGCCGCGAGGCGGAGCGCCGCAATGTCGTCGGAGGTGGTTGGTTGAACAGTGATATCTGTCATAGGTGTTTTCCTTATCGATTGTCGGGTTGTGAGCGCACGGAGACGAGCCCCAGCCGCGTGACGCGGTAGGGCTTTCCATCGCTCGAGTGGATGAAGCGCCGTTTCTTGCGGCGCTCGAAGACATGCATCGTGCAGTCGGCCAGCATATGGTCGTCCCGCGTGATGCACGCGATATCGCGGATCTTGCCGTTGTCCTTACGCCGGTAGCGGATCGCGCCGCCTTGCGAGAGGACGTGCAAGACACGCTGTTCGTGTCTTGAGATATTCATGGGATTTCTTTGAGATTTGAGAACAACACAGAGGGCTGCCCGGCATCACGCGCGGACAGGCCTTGGGTTCATACGTTCCAACCGAGTGGAACTAGCGGTTTCCCGCAATCGTAAACATCAAATCTCCATCGGCGGGCTTCCATGCCTGCCGTGAGCTTGTTCGTATAGACGATCGCGGAAAACCACAAGCAATAGCGACCTTTAGGTGGCCGCCTCCAGCAGCTTCTTGGCACGGGTCTCCATGGTGAGCCGTGCATCCTGCTGCGGCTTGGATCGGGCGACGGCTGTGATGCCCTGCACGAAATCGAAGACGTTCTCGGGCGGGCGGCCTTCTTCGGCCAGCACGGTCTCAACGATCTTGCCGCTCTCCACCTTCGAGAAACCGCGCTTGCGCAGGAAGTCGGTGCGGTCCTCGTCACTGCGCGCGACGATCCGTTCGCGTGCGGCCCGGATGCCTTGGATGAAAGGCTGCGGGGAGGAGTCGGCGAAATTCGCCAGAGCGGGGGCCGCCTCATGTGCGAAACGGTTGGCGGCATATTTGGAATGCCGGATCGAAATCTCCTGAAAGTCCTCGACGCCCCAGAGATTGCGGTTCTGGCACACGGCGCGGAGATAGAAGCTCGCAATCCCGAGTGTCTTAGCCCCAACCTCGGAATTCCAGCAATAGAACCCTCGGAAGAACAGGTCCGGAGATCCGTCGGGCAGCGTGCCAGCCTCGATCGGGTTCAGATCGTCGACCAAGAAGAGGAAGACATCCCTGTCCGACGCATAGAGCGTGGTCGTGTCCTTGGTGACGTCGACCATCGGGTTGTAGATGCCCGTCGACCAATCAAGCACGCCGGGCACTTTCCAGCGCGTGTCGCCGACGCCATCGCCTGCGATGCGCTGAACGGCCGAGACCAGTTCGTGGTCGTAGATGCGACCGTAGTCTGGGCCGGTCACGGCGCGCAGCTCGGTGCGACCGTTCGCGACTTCCATGGTCTTGATCTGCTCGGCGCGGTGGTTGGTAAGGCCGTATTGCAGGTTTATACCCGCGAGCGGGGCCGGAAGTTGGCGCAGATAGGCGGCCGGCGCGCCGACGAGGCTCGCAAGCTGACCGAAGCTCCAGTGTGTTGGCGCAACCGGTGCCTCGGCGTTAGGCAAGACCAGCGTGAGCTTTTCCGGATCATCGCGGTGGGCCTCGACCCGGATCGCCGCGCTCTCGACCGTGCGTGTCCGGCTCCGCTCGGCGCGGCCCTTCACCGAGGCGCATAGCTCTGAAAGGGAGAGGTACTTCTCGTCGTCGGGCCGGGAAAACCATTCGGATGATACCCGCCCATCGTGTCCGCCGCGAGACACATCCACCTTGTAGCCGTCGCTCTCGGGGCGACCGTTCATGATCTCGATTGCTGTCATGGCTGTTCTCCAAGACGGGCGGTCCGAGAGCCTCTCTCTCGACCTCCAAACCCGTCACGGCGACAGCCGCTGGCCTCTTACTCTAAAGGGCGTTGCGGAGTCTCACCGCAGAAGGGGTTGGGCGAGACTGCAGGCTCGACCAAGGGGGAAGGCTTTCCCCATAAATAGCCAAAAGCAGTACCCAACAGCCAGATTCACACGAAGTGGCGCACCGTGTTTTCACTTACAAAGCCTCACAAAAAGTCTTTCGGAGGATATGCGGATTTGATGAAATTCGACGAAATGTGCCGAACATGAACCGATATTTGTTGAGAAATTCATGACATTATTGACATATATTGACCGACAACCTATCTGAATTTCAATATAATGCGCAGAAGGCGGTGACGATTCGATGGTTAAGAGCAATGAAAAACGAGAGAAATTTGTGCGTTTAGCCGAAGGGCGCACCCAATCCGCGCTCGATGCCATTCGCAAGCTTGGCAATTTGTCGAACCGTCGCGCGTACGAATATGACGACGCCGATGTGAAGAAGATTATCAAGGTGCTTCGGGATGCAACGGGTGAGATCGAGCGAAAGTTCGGATCATCGTCGAGCGATGCTGTCGACAAGTTCAAGCTGTAGGGGTCACAATCGATGAAAGCCGAACCACTTAACATTCGCGATAAGCGTTTCCTCATCAATCGTCTTATCGAGCAGGCCCCCGTGGACACGCTTGTCCGCGAGTTCTTCAAGAACGCCGACGAAAGCGCAGTTGGAGCTGACCTCGGAAACCGCCGTATCGAAGTCTATCCAACGGTGATCGACGGTGTGCGTAAGTTAACGTTCTGGAACACTGGCACCGGAATGGACGACAAAGAGTTGAAGCAAGCGACTGATCTTTCTTCATCTATAAACAAAGAGATGGCATTGGATGGAAACTTCGGGATTGGGGCCAAGGTCTCAGGCTTGACTATGTCACGCGAAGGAATTCGCTATCGCTCGTGCAAGGACGGCATCGTAAACGAGGTTGTTATCGGCTTCGATGGTGAAGAAGGCACCTATGTGCGGTTTCCCGCAGAACTGTCGGACGGAAGTTTCGACACGATTTACGATGTTACCGAGGCGGCTCGCGAGGCAGGCCAAATCACAACGTACGATTGGACTGAGGTCGTCTTGCTCGGTCAAAGCGAGGACCACGACACAGTCGCTGAGCCGTTGGGTAGAGGCAAAAGCCTTGATCGCAGTTACATTCCTTCAGCGATTTTCCGGCGCTTTGCGCGTTTTGGTGAGGGCGTCGAAGTGCGCATAGATGTCGCCATGACCAAGGGCGGTGGCAAGGGCGAGACGGGTCGCACACGACGACTTAAGACGCTGGAAGACGTTCTGGGCGAACTGCCCAAGCACGAGCGGGTTGAGGCGCCTGGCGGGGAGATAGCAGTCCATTACATTCATGATCCGAAACATGAGCGCCACAGCCATTCACTCAGCGCACTGGCTAATCCTGCGACGAGCTCGACTACGTTTTGCGCGCTTGTCCATAAGGGTGAGCGATACGATATCAAATCGAAGAAGGCTTGGTCGGCTGCAGCGCCTAATTTCGGCATTCCGTTTGGGTCGAAGGTTCTCACGGTTGAGGTCGAACTATCTGACAATGTAGCTTTGCCTAACCAGTATCGGGACGGACTAACCTGGCCGGATGATCGCTCATCGATGGTAGCCCAAGACTTCGATGATTACGTACGCGAACTGATGCCAGACTGGGTCAAAGAGGTCATTCGCTCAGAATCTCCGGCCTCGGATGACAACCTAGATGATTTGCAAAGCGACCTGCAGAAGCTGCTCGATGAGTTCAGAGTCCCAACGGCGACCCTTAGCCCGTCGCGCCGTCCGTCTGCTTTGTCGACTGAGAGAGCAGCCGATGGCAGCGATACCTCGGACCCAGTTGATCTCAACACGGACTTCCCTGAGACAGTCGAAGAACATGAGGAAAATGGCGCTAAAGGCGACCCGAACAAGAGTCAGCGCGCGAAACAAAAGAAAGTGCGCAAAGCTCCCGATGGATCGAAGCTGTCACGCTCAGCGCAATCGTTAGAACGCGTTCCTGAAATCAAAATTCTGACCGATCCTGAAGAGATTGCTGAGAAAAACCTGAGAGGTCGTGCAGGCCGCTTTTACAAGGATGCCCAAACGCTTTTCGTAAATGGCCTTTATTCGGCAGCGGAACGCATGGCCGTTGAACTCGACGCGGAGCTGCGCACGTCAGGTGAAACAGAGGTAGTGCGTTCCTCTATCCTTAGAGCCTCGCGCAAATTCATGGCGTTCCGTGTTGGAAAGGCAACTTGCTATGCGATCAGCAAACGCCTCTCAGACGATTGGTCAAGTGACGATTTAGACCGCGCCACTTCTCCTGAATCGCTGTCGCTTGCCGCCGACGATTACAAGCAGAGCATCTCGCAAGCGAAACGGTATGCCAAAGAACTGATCAAAACGGCGGACGTGCCAGAAGAGACCGCAGCTTAGGTCAAAAGGTGGCGAGAAGAATTAGGAATTGGCGAAGGCCGTTAAGGAGAGCACCATGGCGGTCATTCGCAAAGTCGACATTTCACACTTCCGGTCGATCAAATCGTTGGAATGGTATCCCACACCGGGGATCAATTGCCTGATCGGCTCTGGCGACTCCGGTAAAAGTACCGTTCTGGATGCGATTGACCTCTGTCTTGGAGCCCGTCGATCCGTCCAGATCACGGACGCCGATTTTCATGAGATTGATGTTGAGATACCGATTTCTGTCACGCTGACCTTAGGCGATTTGTCCGACAATTTGAAAAATTACGAGGCCTATGGCGATTATCTGCGTGGGTATGATGATCTATTGGGAACGATCGAAGACGAGCCAGGACACGGATTGGAAACCGTCCTGTCGCTGAATTTGGAGATTGCTGGCGATCTTGAACCGCGCTGGCGACTAAAATCAGACCGGGCAGATGAGAAAGGCAGCGAACGCAACCTCAACTGGAAGGATCGGCTCAATCTTGCGCCAACCCGACTAGGCGCAACGTCTGATCATAATCTCGCATGGCGGCGCGGGTCAGTGCTCGGACGTTTAAGTGAAGAGAAGCCTGATGCGTCTTTGGCACTTTCGCAAGCTGCAAGAGAGGCCCGCAAAGCCTTTGGCAATGACGCCGATGAACAGCTAGGAGATGCGTTGGCGTCGGTCAAAAAGGCAGCCGATGAACTCGGCATACCAATCGGTGCAAAAGCACAAGCTCTTCTCGACACACATTCTGTTTCTGTGACGGGCGGATCCATCGCGCTGCACGATGAAAACGGTGTGCCCCTTCGCGGTCTTGGCCTAGGTTCGACACGCCTCTTGATTGCGGGCCTCCAGCGCGAGGTGGCCGGAGTATCGTCTATCCTGCTGGTCGACGAGGTTGAAAATGGTCTCGAACCACATCGGATCATTCGCTTATTGGGGTCGTTAGGGGCGAAGGAAGAGGTGCCGCCGCAGCAAGTCTTCGCAACGACGCACTCACCAATCGTTTTGAGGGAACTTACCGCGAAACAGCTTCGTGTTTTACGTCAGTCAGAAGGAAAGCACGTCGCGCGTTTGGTTTCTGATACTGCACAAGGGACGCTGCGCAGTGCACCCGAAGCTTTCCTGGCCCCATCGGTTCTGGTTTGTGAGGGAGCGTCTGAAGTCGGGTTTGTGAGGGGCTTTGAACAACACTGCACTGCCCATGGCCGCCCCTCGATCTTTGCCTGTGGCGTCGCCCTTGTTGATGGCGGTGGCGGTCATCCAGACCGATTGTACGAAAAGGCAACGGAGTTCGTGAAGTTGGGGTATCGCGCTGCGGTATTTCGCGATGCTGATCTAATACCCGACACACAAATTGAAGCCGCTTTCCATCAAACAGCGGGGGCTACATTTACTTGGCATGCCGGGCAATCGTTAGAGGCAGCAATTGTCGGTAATACAGGAGACGCGACACTCTTGATTCTCTTGGATTACGCTATTGCAGAGCATGGTCAGGACATGATCGCGGCGCATGTTCAATCAGCATCGGCCAACCAGGAAACGATAGACAACCTCCGTGCAATTCTTCATTCGCCGCAACATGTAATCTCACCTGCTCAGCGAGATGTGATTGTCACAGCATGCACCACAAAGAAAAACCCGTGGTTCAAAACAGTTGGCCGGATGGAACATGTGGCACGTAATGTTCTGGCACCGAACTTCGGAAATGTCAGTGAGGATTTTCAGAACCGCGTGAATGCGCTTCTCGCATGGGCGCAAACGCCTCATGGCTGAGATCGATCTGCTAAATATCACTTGCGGCAGCGTTTCCGCACCTGCTGGATGCGGGAAAACGCATCTGATAGCGTCGGCATTGCAACGCCACGTCGATCCCAAACCGATTTTGATATTGACGCATACCAATGCCGGTGTTGCAGCGCTCCGTGCCCGACTGACGCATATGGGTGTCCCGCAAAGTGCGTTTCGGATTACGACGATCGACGGCTGGGGAATGCGTCTCATTGGAACCTTCCCGCAGCGCAGTGGCCATGCGGACGGAACGCTGGACCTCAACAATCCAAGAGATGACTATCCCGCGATCCGTGCAGGGACGCTCAATATCCTTGCTGGCGATCATGTCAGGGACGTGCTCCAGGCGACCTATGCCCGACTGTTTGTTGATGAGTATCAGGATTGCATTATCGAACAGCACACGATGGTATCGAAGATTGCAGAAGTCTTGCCGACCTGCGTTCTCGGCGATCCCATGCAGGCCATTTTCGGTTGGGGCACTAACGTTCTCGTGGATTGGCAGGCCGATGTTCAGACCCGCTTTCCGGCTGCGGGAGAGCTGGATATTCCATGGCGTTGGCGCAATGCCGGGACCGAAGACTTTGGACGATGGCTCTTAGCTGTGAGGGCCGCGCTTCAATCGGGTCAGCCCATAGACCTTGGCCAAGCGCCACCTGAGGTGGACCTGATTTCGGTAACGGGTGACGACGACATCCAGAAGCAAACGCAAGCTGCCAATACGCGAGCGCCAGTAGATGGTGGGAGTGTCCTTATCGTATGTGACGCCAAACGACCACCACGGCACCGGGATATCGCAGGACGAGCGCATGGCGCGGTCGTTGTTGAAAACGCCGACCTGACCGACTTTATCCGGTTTGCCGAGGCGTTTGATATGCGCGCGCCGACTGCGGCGGCAGAGCTGATAGACTTTGCTGGTAGCACAATGACTGGGGTGGGCGCGGCACAAATGAAGCAACGGCTCAGCGTATTGCTGGCGGGGCGAGAACGGACGCCGCCAACTGATGCTGAGAGTGCGGCGCTAGCGTTCTCACGATCGCCAAGCCCAGAAGCCGCCGTGACCATGTTGGTTGAGATTAATCGGCAAGCCGGCGTTTTTCCCCTTCGTCCGGCCTTGGTGCGCTCTGCCATTCAGGCATTCAATGGCTGCGTGGATGTCGATGACTTTCATGAAATGGCGGTTCGCGCGCGGGAGCAGTCCCGCGTCAAAGGCCGGGCCTTGCCGCGCCGAGCTGTTGGTAGCACTTTGCTTCTCAAGGGACTGGAAGCTGATGTGGCGGTGGTGATTGATACAGATCTGCTGAATGCTCGCGATCTCTATGTTGCGATGACGCGCGGTTCGCGAAAGCTTGTGATCTGTACGACGAACCCAATCATTGTCAGACAAGCCTAGCGAAGCCGTACTTACACTCCCGCAGCAGGAGTCCGGCGATACTACGGGCTCAACCGCAGGGAAAGGCTTCGCCCTCAAGGCCCAGTGTCCTCCAATTGTCTTACACGCGCTGTGACTCGTCTGAGAGATATTTGACCTGATCATCGGGTCCCCCAAGCGCGATTGGTCTTGCGAAATCCAAAATGTCGAGGAACTTGGTTTTTCTCTGCGCACAGATACTTACGCAACCGTCTCGAAGATCAAATTCCAAGCGACCACCCTCCGGAAAGTAATATGTCGCTTTCCGTCTGCGCTCTGATTCTTCTAGCGATCCGCCATATTCAATTTCAATATCTTCAAGGTGCCGAACGACCTCGTCAAAGTCTGGCCCTACCCCTTGGATGCGACTGACAACACGATCAAACGTGGCGCCAAACATCTCGTCGATACTTCGAAGCATTTCTTCAGAATCCTCCCGCACGGTTAAGCAGCGGATAATCTGGATTTCTGATGGATCGTCGGGTGTTTGCCGAACCTCAATCCAAAACCGGAAATGATCAGTATCAAGTGTGTCATCACCGGCTCCGATATCATCGCGGCGGAGGCGGAAAATTCGTTTGGCCTCTCGATAGTGGTCATCGATCTCCTCGTTGATTTCCTCTTCGAGGAGGTTTCGGGCAAACTCCGCACTGCTTGGATTCACATTGTCGGGGACGAAATGTCCTTTTGCTTTCGAGAACCCTGGGAGCCTGTCATAGGCGCGCGTTTCAATATGGCTGAAATGCGTGGAATCCGGTTTGAACGACAGGGCGGTAAAATCATTCTTGGGCAATGCTGGTTCAGCTGCTTCCTTGATTTCGCATATCGCGAAGCGGTTTGACGCAGATGTGCGGACGATGGGTGTTTGTTGTGCCGCCGTCGACATCTTCTTTGTGACATAACGGCGAACCGACTTGCTGAGATAGTCTCTGAGCGAGGTGTCCGTGATGACTGAAAAAGCATCGATCGCATCCGGTGCGTTTCCACTCAGGGCCTGCACCAGATGGTAAGACCATACCCCGTGACCAAGCCCGGCATGGCCGTATGACTTCTGGCCTGGGGTACAGGACAGGAACACACCCACATACTGGTCGACTTTCACGAAGTCTTTGAATTCCGTCTCGCTCATATCCGAGACGACGTTGCGGCTGCTGAATTGATCTTCAAGATCTTCGGCGCAGGCATCGATGAATGTCAGGAGCCTCTGGCACGCACTTTTCTCGACGGGATCGAAAATCAGCTGCCGCAGATTGAGGCAGGTTCCAGATAGGTTGTGACCGTTGCTGTCCCACACAGTGATCAAGTTGGAGATCCCGTTATGAAAACCATGTCCGGCATAGTAGAATATCAGAAGGTCGTCCGGTCCCGTCGAATGGATCGCTTCTTGGACACCGTCTTGAACGCTCATGCTGGTCGCCAAGCTGTCGATCAAATAAATCCGATGTATTTCCGTATCTGGGAACATCTGATCGAGAACGGCCGAAAAGGCTTCTGCGTCGGCTTTGGCGTAGTCGACCCCTGGGATTTGGCCATTTTTTCTGGGCTGATAGTCTTCGATAGCAATAATGACGGCCGTCACTTGCCCGCAGTCTTTGAGCAAGGGCGTAGGCTCTGCTGGACCTATTGATTTTTTGCTTTTCTTTGTCATTCGAAGAAACTGCTATTGTCTACTTTGAGAGCGACATCATAGGGGTGTATTTCCATTGGTTTCGCCGGATTAGATTTGATCACCGCACTGTAAGGGTATGAGTCATCTTGTCGAAAACCGATGTCGTTCCGCACGTCTGAGTTAGAACCATATTGGAGTTCGACCTCAACCTGTCCGGTGATGACATATTCGATTTCAGTTGCGGTCAGGGACTGGACTTCCACTGTGTCGATGTAATGCCCGTCAACTATTGTGTGTGTCGACAGCTCATCAAGTTCTTGGATGGTTTCCGATATCAGGTTCTCGAAGACGGCGGTGTGCATGACGCTTGCGGTCGTTCGTGTAATCTCTTCTCGTCCACCTGCGGCGGCGGCGAGAAGGTCCAGTAGGCTTGCCAGCACATCGTGGATCATTTCGCGCACCGCCGATCCTTTGTGTACAATTGTTTCGGAGCGGACATGTGTGGATTTATTCAGCGCTTCGAAGGCATCCAAGAGCGGCTTGGTGAAGTCTGTCATTTCGAGCCTTAGGGCGTCTTTTACGAAATCTTCCGGAAGCCCTGCATGGACGATGTAATGTGCCTTTTGACGTCGAGTGACGGTCTTGGTATCTTTGGCTTGTACAAACCAAACACACTCTCGCACGGCGTCGTCCGGCGCGAGACTATGTAGAATGTGACCGGTGATTTCGCGGAGCCCGCTCGCGACCAGATTTCCTCTGATCGGATTTTTCTTGTCTCGGGCGACCCGCATGACGCCTTTGACAAGTTTTTTCATAAACCCATCGTCCGGAAAAAACTCCAGAAGGTCGGCCTTCAATTCCGCGATGTCGTTCCAATTAGTTAATCGTTTAGCCAATTTAGTTGCGTCTCTTTCGATCAGGTTTATGTGTGCCGCTTCTGAACTCTTTATGATTTATCAGTATTTCTCGAAACTGGGATTGTAAAACTGGTCAGCAAACTCGCCCAGTATTGAACGAGCTTCTCTTACAGCACTTTGAGCAAGCGGGCTTGCGATGTCGTTGAGTGATCGATCGGTCGTCGCAATTGCCCCGATGACGCGCAGCAGTGTGGCAAAGGACTCTCGAATTAAATCAAGGATATATGGCTCGCACCACAAGTCGCCATATTCCCGTTTTCGTAGCTCGCCGTGCCATCTTGGATTTCGACTGAACACCAGAGACTTTTCCATTTTGAATGAGACGCCGTGTGCGATGTTGTGGCGAATGTGACGTGACCCCCAGCTTTCCTCCAGCTGGGATTAGAGCCGGACCGCGTTGTTGCGCATGAGCGCGGTTGAAGCAATGGGCTGCGTAGCGGAGCCCGTAGGGCGTAGCGAAGCAGGCCATTGCTTATCCAGTTTTGCGGCGAACGCCGCCGGTGTTTCGTAGCCAAGGGATGAGTGCGGTCGTTCCCGGTTGTAGTCATCCACCCAGGCAGCGATCTCGACCCGGGCATGGGCCATGCTCATGAACAGCGTCTCGTTGAGTAGCTCGTCGCGCATGCGCCCATTGAAGCTCTCGCAAAAGCCGTTCTGCATCGGCCTTCCCGGCGCGATGTAATGCCACTCAACTCCTATCTCCGCTACCCAAGCCAGCACCGCATTGCTGGTCAGCTCGGTGCCGTTATCGCTGACGATCATGCCGGGCTTGCCGCGCCGGGCGATCAGATCGGTCAGTTCCCGTACCACGCGGCGACCGGAGATCGACGTGTCCGGCACCGCTGCCAGGCACTCTCTGGTCACGTCATCGACCACGTTGAGCACACGGAACCGTCTGCCCGACGCCATCTGGTCATGAACGAAGTCGAGGCTCCAGCGCTGGTTCGGTAGAGCCAGAACCGCAGCAGGAGCCCTCGTGCCGACAGCACGCCTGCGGCTGCGTCGCCGCCTCACTGCCAGCCCTTCCTCCTGGTAGATGCGCTGAGTCTTCTTCCGGTTGATCATCACGCCCTCCCGGCGCAGCAGAATGTGCAGACGGCGATAGCCGAACCGCCGACGCTGGTTGGCCAGCTCGCGCAGCTTCTCACGCAGACCAGCGTCATCGTCCCGCGTGGAACGATAACGCACGCTCTTGCGATCGGCATCGATGACACGGCACGCCCGCCGCTCGCTCATCCCGTGGCACGCCTGGAGATGAGCGACAGCTTCCCGCTTGGCGGCGGGCGTCAGAACTTTTTTGCCAGAAGATCCTTCAGTGCTGCCTTGTCCAGCATGGCATCGGCCAGCAGCCGCTTGAGCTTCGCGTTCTCGCTCTCCAGCTCCTTCAGGCGACGAGCATCGGACACCTCCAGCCCGCCATACTTCGACTTCCAGTTGTAGATCGTCGCTTCCGACACGCCGTGCCGACGCGCCAGATCGGCGGTCTTCGCTCCCGCCTCAGCCTCCTTCAGCACACCAATGATCTGCTCCTCGGTAAACCTCGTTCTCTTCATCTCGTCCGTCCTTCCTTCAAGGCCAGACTCTAATCACTCGTGGAGGAAAATCAGGGGGTCACGTCAAATGATGAACCCGGATCGTGTCGCTTTCGACCAAGTTTGCAGAAAGGTGCGAACATCGTCTTCAGGCACAGTCTCAGCGCGGTTCTCCAACATCGAAATCAAGTTGGTTATTGGTTTTGAGTCCGTTTTTGGACGAATCCCCTTTGGTTCAATTTTCTCCAAGATCCAGATCGCGCGCTCAAGGTGATGTTCGATATTTCCAGCGTGAACGATGATGGACGCCACCTTTGGTGCAGTGACCTCATCCAGACCAAGTACTTCGTCCATGAGGGACGCTCGGCCGTACTGTTTGGTAGGCTGCTTCATGACTCTGCTGCGCTTCGAGGTGTTGGGTTGCCGACGGGCTTAGGAACGAAGTGGGGCCACGTATGCGGTTGTTGATGGAGTATGATGTGTACGACCTTCTGTTCTAGGGCGCGTTCTAGAGCGCGCCGGAAATTTGTCATGTTACTGACGACCGCGTCGCGTCTAATCGCATGACGCCAGTTGATCGCTTCGCCTTGCGGTAAGGCCCAATGCAGGAGATGTGTCAGTGCCATATGGCCGAACATCATGCCGTCATCATCGCCTGCGATGAAACGAAGGTCGATGTGTGTGTCGCTGTGGGATTGCTGCTCGGATAGATCCCACGTCGTGAAAAGCGTCGTGACGTCCGGGTCTAGATCATCCGCTGTCGCTCCGCCGGAGATCATAAAGCCGACCTCGTCGATCCTCATTTTCCATTGCTCAGTTACGGTATCTTCGGATTCCTCTCGGTCAACCAGTGCTTCTTTTTTGCAGCGGAATCGCAGACCTGCACCGGAAGCGATCTTGTAAGCGACATCGCCAGCAAGGATGCCGAGCAGGTTCTCTTTCATGGCGTCGCCGAACGTGATGTTGAAGTTTTTCTGAGCCTTGGTGAGGTGCTGAATGTCGAAGAGCACCCAGATGCCGTGGTGCTTCCAGGCGACAAGCAAGGGCATCTTGACGAGCTGGGCGTAGGCGCGGATCCGATCAAGATATCGCGGGGTAAAGGAAAGCGTCTGCTTCGTCTTTGATTTCACTTCGATTAGGACGGGGTCAGAATGTTCAAATTCGGCCAATAAGTCGGGAACTTGATAGAGCTCGCGCGAACTCGACGGTGCTTGATGTTGGTCGAGTTTATGAAGGAGGCGCGCCTTGCCGAGCCAGCTGCAGATGGCCGTAAACTCGTCTTCGGCGGGCAGGCCCTGGTCTAGCCGCTTCACCTTGTCGGCGACTATCTTAGGGTCGTCATCCCAGCCAAGGTCTGAGAGAACCTCTTGAATCAGCCGGTCGCTATCGTCTGTTCCCGTCATTTGCCCACCTAGAATCATATTCGTAAGTCCGCTTCGGATGCGGAGTTAGCCATATTGAGCTTGCCGAAAATGTAATATCATAATAGAAACTCGGCGGGTAGAGCGGATTTTCGAATATGATACCTCAGCGCGCCACCAGTTTGGCAACCTATGTTGAAGAGCTCGCGTCCAGCGGCCGCACCTGCTTCACGCGCGAGAGTGCGGTAGAGGCGTTAGGGATCAGCCATGGGGCTTTTCTCGACGCGGCCGCACGTCTCAAAAAGCGGGGTCATATCTTTGCACCGCGCCGAGGCTTCTACGTCATTACGCCCACGCGGTATTTGAAGTGGGGTGCGCCGCCACCAAGCTGGTACATCGATGCTATGATGAAGCATGCGGGGCGACCTTACTATGTGGCGCTCCTGAAAGCCGCAGAGCTTCATGGGGCATCTCATCAAGCGGTCATGGAGTTCCAGGTCGTCACTGATCGGCAGTGGAAACCCATCCGGGCTGGACGTTCAAAGCTCGCTTTCTATTTCCGCAAGGACATTGAACGCGTCGGGCAAGGCGTTGAGCAACGAAAGACCGAGACCGGATCGATGCGGGTGTCTTCGCCAGCGCTCACCGCGTTGGATTTGATACGCTATCCGCATGCGAGCGGTGGTGTTGATCATGCGGCGAGCGTTCTCAATGAGCTTGCCGTCAATATTGACCCGATCCAGTTTGATGTCCTCGCGCCGAGCTTTGAGCGGTCTGTTGTCCAACGCCTCGGCTATATTCTCGAGCATTTGGGACATGATGAGATTACGTCCGGTTTGGAGAGGCACATCCGAAACGGCAATGTACCATGGGTCGAACTTGATCCTGGAGAAGTAAGTGCAGTCACCTCCTACGATGAGCGAGAGCGAAACGCACGTTGGCACATCATTGTCCGCCGCCCAATTGAAGTTGACGAACAATGATCCCCGAAACCAACATCACAGCTTGGAGCTTGATCGCCCCTTGGGCCGAGCCAAGGCAAGTCGAGCAAGACTTGATTATTTCTCGTGCGCTCGTCGAGATATTCAATCACGATTTTTTGGGAGCCGAACTGAGGTTTCGAGGGGGCACAGCCCTCAACAAGGTCATCTTCCCGGAGCCTTTGCGCTATTCGGAGGATATTGATCTCGTCCGCACAACGCCCGGACCGATCGGCCCCATCCTTGATGCCATGCGAGGCGTGCTGGAGCCTTGGTTGGGACAAGCGAACTTTGCATCGAGCCAGGTCGCACCGAAGCTGCGTTTTCGCGTTCCGGCTGAGGATGATTCTGAAGCGCAGATCCGGTTAAAGGTAGAGATCAACATCGCTGAGATCGAAGCTTTCGACCCGCCAGTTTCGATCCCATACGCTGTGGAGAGCCCATGGTTCACAGGAAGCACGACCATCGCATCCTTCTCCGCGGAAGAACTGCTGGCGACGAAACTGCGTGCCTTGTTGCAGCGCGACAAAGGGCGCGACCTTTTTGATCTAGACCACGCGCTTGATGCGCTTCCCGATCTCAATCTCGATCGGGTTGTGGAACTGTTTGTCCGGTATCTCGACCAGCAAGATCAGACCATCTCCCGCGCAGAAGCGGAGCAGCGGATGCTCGCGAAGTTCGCACGGCCCGACTTGTTGGGTGACATCCGCGCGCTGCTGACACCTGATCGTGCCGATGCGCTGGATGCTGCCGCCGGGCGAGCGGCGTTCATCAAGGTATTCGTCAATGTGATCGAACGTCTGCCCGGTCAGCGGTGGGCCCGAACCGGAGAAGTTGCTGAGCAGCTAGGCCTCCCTGAACTTCTCGGACGATCTTCATGATTGGGTCTTTAGCGACCCAATCATCGTGCGCGATGTGCTCAAGGCGACTGGTCGCGCAGTTAGCCACGAGGCTTTACCCACATAAAATAATGTGGTTAAGTACATTAAAATATGTGTTATTGGGTCAAATGCAGTATACGGAATTCCTAGCAGAAATTGGGAAGGCTGGACTGAGTGTCCGTGGTTTTGCGGAACTTGTCGGCATGAATCCCAATTCGATTTCCAACTACGCCCGAACGGGAGAGCTTCCGACGCATCTTGGGCTCATTGCGGTGCTCATTGGGGGAGTAGATGACCTTGGCGGCGACTATCGCCAGGTGATGTCGAAGGTGCCTCTTGCCCCCAAGAAGGTCCGCGGTAGCGCCCAAAAAGGGCGTTTTGGCGGGAATCGCCAGGCCACCTTGGAGCTCGACTCATGAGTCTTTCTTCAGCTATCTTTGATTCAGAGAACGGCACCGTCGCGAGGTGGCGGCATGGCTAACCTCAAATCCAACGCGGCTGCGTTTGGTGCCGATCTCCAATCGCTACACTTCCTCGACCAAGACGGTCCAGAGTTATTGCCTTACGCCACCTTGGTAACAGCGCAACGGGCAGGTGATAACGATCTTGCAATCGTGCGAGCAGTTTACGAGTGGCAAGGTGCGCCGCTTATGTTTTTGGTCGATGCAGCGTCATTGACCGACACTGACCAGCTGCACAGAATCAGACGGTTGCTCGCCATGCGAGGTGACGCACCGTATTTGGGTCTCGTCGGTTCCGGACAGCTTAACGTCTACCGTCTCGCACTTGATCGCAAGACGCCTAGCGAAGCGAGCGTGGATTGGAGGGATGGCGAGGCTGCAAACGCAACTGCCTTCGCTCGTCTCGGTAACATTCGGCCCGATGGGGCCGTCAGCAAACGCGATTGGATTTCAAATGTTGTTCTCAACCTTCTCACGGCCTCCATTGGTCAGCTGATAGCAGAATTCAGCGTTTCGGACGAGGACGCTATCTCGCTGGTCGGGCGAGCGCTATTCACACGTTTTCTTGCAGACCGAGGCCTACTTCCAGCCAGCATGGGCGACGAAAGCGCAACGGCGCGTCTCTTTGACAATAGCCAGATGGCTAAGAAAACTTCAATTTGGCTTGATAAGACTTTCAACGGCGACCTACTCCCACTGTCCGTTGGGACGTTCTCAAAATTGCCCGAGAACGCCTATCAAGTTTTGGGTGATGTTTTGCGCCGCGCACCGGACGGGCAACTCTTTTTGGGATGGGAAGAAAAGTGGGATAATCTGGATTTTGCGCACATTCCCGTGGGTGTACTCAGCCAAGCGTATGAACTCTATTTGCGTAACCATGCGCCCGCACGCCAAAGACGAGAAGGCGGCTATTACACGCCTCGGTCGATCGCCGACTTACTCGTTCGAGCTTCTTTTCGAGCCTTAGAAAGGCAAGACTCCTGCGATAAGGCGCGTGTGCTAGACCCTGCTGCAGGCGCTGGCGTCTTCCTGTTGACCGCGTTTCGCGAGCTGGTCGCTGAGAAATGGCGTATCAATGAGAGACGTCCGGACACCCGCGCACTCCGTTCGATCTTGGACACCCAGATCGTTGGTTTCGATATCAACGAGGCGGCACTTCGGTTTGCCGCCCTCGGCTTGTATCTTATGTCGATTGAACTCGACCCCAACCCGAGGCCGGTCGACAAACTGCGATTTAGAAACCTTCGCGGAAAGGTACTTCACCTCGTCTCTTCTGAGTTCGAAGAGAAGGGAGCAGACCTTGGTAGTCTGGGTCCCTTGGTTGGCGAGGAGCACATCGGGCAATATGATCTCGTAGTCGGCAACCCGCCATGGGCAAGCGGTACAAAGCTGCCCGATTGGGAGTTGGTAAGCGCAAAAGTCAAAGAGATTGCGGCTGAGCGTGGCATAGACAGCGCGCCACCGATTCCAAATGAGGTATTGGATATTCCTTTTGTTTGGCGGGCGATGGAGTGGGCAAAGCCAGGGGGGCAAATTACATTCGCATTGCATGCACGCCTTCTCTTTCAGCAAGGCGACGGCATGGACGAGGCGCGCCAATTGCTGTTCGACGCAATCGAGGTAACTTCCGTAATAAATGGGGCCGAGTTACGACAGACAAAAGTGTGGCCCGAGATCTCCGCGCCGTTTTGTCTCTTGTTTGCAAAAAACAGGGCACCGGGCGCTAGTGCAGGGTTTCGCTTCGTCAGCCCCCACATTGAGGCTTCTCTAAATGATGCAGGGGCGATGCGCATTGACGCGACAAGCGCAGAGGTGATCTCGGTTCAGCAGCTTCGTGACACCCCTGAGATATTAAAGGTTCTGTTTCGAGGTTCAAAGGCTGATCTCGGTATTCTTGAGAGGATTCGAATTGGAGGCCACGCCTCTCTACGAGCTTTTTGGATCAAAGCGATGGGAGCCGGAGCACGTGGACGCTTGCAAGGTAGTGGCAATGGCTTCCAAACGCTCAAGAAAAGCAGTCGGATTAGAAAAAATGGCGATGGTCTTCCTGGAGTGGACGCCCGATATCTTCACGGCTTGCCTGAGGTCTCGGCATCTACATTTACTGAGATCCAAATCGATGCCGAAAGCTTGCCAAAGTTCTCGCACGGACGAATTCACGATCCGAGACTGAGAGAGTTATTCTCTGGACCTATGGCGATCGTACATCAATCGCCGCCGGCAGCTACTGGACGTATTGCTGTTTCTGTCTCGGACTCAGATCTTGTCTTCAACGAAACCTTCTATGGCTACAGCCCAGGCGAGATCGATGATCCGCATGATTTTGTCCGCTACGTCGCGCTAGTTCTCGGGAGTAAGTTTGCCACTTGGTTTGCTCTCGTAACCAGTGGCAAATTTGGTTTCGAGCGGGATGTGGTAGAGAAAGCAGCTTTGGATAGAATCCCATTCCCAGACTTCTTTCAACTAAAGACAGGCCAAAGAAATCAGATTGGCAGCTTGTATCAGTCTCTGCTTGAAAGCGAAAAAAACTGGACATTCGTCGATGGCTGGGTGGCTGAGCTCTATGGATTAGGGGAGCGCGATGTTCAGGTGATTTCAGATACGTTAGAGTTCAACCTGCCTTTTGCAGATCATCGACGTCGCGCCGAAGCGGTACCAACAGACGAAGACCAGATGCGCTTTTGCGATGTTCTTCAAAGAGAGCTTCTACCTTGGGCAGCAAGGGCGGGCTGTGAACTCAATGTCGAGCGTTTAGACCAGCCAACAATTTCGCCCTGGTATGCATTGCGCCTTTATACCTCTAAAAACACGCGAGCCATGGAGGGACCTTACCACTGGCAGGGTGTGGTGGGAGCGGCAGATCAGACTGCGGCTTCTGAGATCGTTCTACTCGACGAACCACACGGATTGGTTGTTGGAAGACTTGCGCAGCGACGCTACTGGAGCGAAACGCAAGCCCGCTTGTTGGCTCAGCGCATCATCTGGTCCCATTCGAATTTCTTGCGTGGGAGCAAGACAGAATGAGCGGTGCAATCCGTTCGCGCCCCGACCAAATAGCGGAATTGACGCGTGGCATCGAGTTGCCGTTGCCGGAACTCTCAGCGTTTCATCTAGAGATTATCGCTGAGGGACTACTGCGAGCTTTCAGTGATGTGCGGTTATCGACACCTACAACGGTATCTTCTGGTAGCGAAGCAGAGGTGACCGCACTCCTTGAATCTCGATTAAATACGATGGTGGAAGAAGATCCGCTTTGGAGACAGCTTGTTTTGTGCGTGGCTCGCGGAAAAGAGAGCCTAAGTTTCGACGGCACTCACCTCGAGAAGCGCCCCGATTTATCAATTTATCTTTCAGGCCAGCACAGAGGATTCCCGCTTGTTGTGGAAGCAAAGATAATTGACGCAACGACTGCGAAAACAGAAAAGATGTACTGCGACAATGGTGTCATGCGTTTTGTCGAAGGGGAATATGCTTGGGCAAATCGTGAAGCATATATGATTGCCTATGTTCGTGACGGATCCTTGATCGATTCAAAATTGACACCATTTCTGTCAACCGCGCAGGCAAATGTGCCTCCGGGCTATCTTATTGAGGAGCTTCCTGTCGCCAGTGGTTCCGGGGATATGGATCTTGCACGGTCGCGGCACGGACGAAATTTCACTTACCATGCTCCAGTGAGCTCGAGCGGGTCCCCTGGCTCAATTTCAGTCTGGCACCTGTGGCTCTCATGAAGAGAAATTGGTGGAGTTTCCATTAGCAACAGGGCTTCGCTAACCGCCATTTCTGAACGATAACTTCCATTTTGCTGTCAAGTATGACCACGAGTTGCTGCGAAATCTCTAGCGCTAGTCAACATTTCTCTGATCGCGCTTTGACGTGTTTTTCGATCCAGCGTGTAGGTATTCCGCCTGAACTCGGCGCCATCTAGCAGACCCTCAACATATCCCGCGATCGTGTCTGCCGCCATGACAAGCACACTGTCGAGCGAGTGGATATATTTGCTTGTGATGGAGTGGGTCGCATGGCCGAGGAGCGTGGCAATCGTGCTCTCGGTGAACCCAAGGTCATTAGCGATGCTGGCGAAGCTGTGCCTCAACACGTGCGCGGTGAGGTCTGACAGTTCGGAGTCACCGAACATCTTTCGCCATTGCCTCGGAAGACCGCCATAGGTCTCCGCGCTGCGCGTGCCTGGAAAGACGAATTCGCTCTTTGTATTCTCGTTAAGGGTCTCAAGCAGCTCGATGGCTGGCAGCCCAATCGGTCGGATGGACGCACCTTCCTTCGAGTCCGCCAAGCGCAGGCAGCTATTCTCGAAATCCACCTCGCTCCATTTCAGTGAGATGACCTCGCCGCGTCGACAGCCTGTTAGAGCTAACAGGCGCGTAATCCCAACGGTCCACGCCAGCTCATCGTTTTTATCCGCGGAGCTGAGCATGCGCCCGAGTTCGCGGTATTCATCTTCGCTGAGCCTCCGATCACGAACCCGATCCTTCGGCTTTCGAATGCCGTGCGCGACGTTGTGTTCGATGATCCCCATGCTGATCGCATATGTAAGCATGGAGCCAGTGAGTCCCACGCATTTGCTGGCAGTGCCGCGGCCCCCGCGAAGGATGGACTTGCCGCGCTTCTTCGTTTTCTTAACCGCCTTCGTTTTCCCGGCAATGACGTCGTTCATCATTTTCGTCACATCGGTCTTCGTTAGTTCTTGAACGCGGCGTTGTCCGATAAGGGGTATGATATGGCCGCGAAGCTGGCCCTTGTTAACGTAGATCGTCGATGGCCGTTTCGAGCGTCCGCCTTTTCCCATGATGAGGCCCGCATCCATTGCTTCAATGTAACGGTCAGCAAGCTCTGCGACGGTCATCGCGTTGCGATCTAGCTGTCTGGCTTCTGCGGGATCTTCACCCTGTGCGATCTTGCCGAGTTGTACGCGCGCTTCTTTCCGGGCCGTGTCCGGCGTCCAGATGCCATGAAGCCCGATGGTGTACCGGCGTGACCGACCGGCAGACCGATATTGAAGTATGTAGCTTCGCTTTCCGGACTTAAACACGCGAAGGCCAAAGCCAGGCAGCTCGTCGTCCCAGATAACGTGGTCTTTTTCTCGCACTTCAGCGGCGTCTACGATGCGTTTGGTGAGCTTTGGCATTGGAAGTCGCACCTTTCCGGCCGATCTCTCGCGTAAGCACTGCGTAAGCAGTTGGGCGGAAATCGCGGCCTGCGTTTGGATAGAGACTTCGGTGCAGCGTTCAGATAAATCAATGCAAAACAGTGCGTTATCGTACTGCGTCGCGCTCTATCGTACATTTCGGATAGGTGTTAGTATTTCCTCCGAAGGCGAAGGTCACAGGTTCGAATCCTGTCGGGTGCGCCACCCCCAAATTCTGAAATTCCAACTTAAGCTGCAAGAGGGCCGATTGCAGACCGTCTGGTTTCATACGACTAAATTACCGAAGCAGACATTCCGCTCACGACCCAGTTGCGGACGTCAGCACCGGCCCGCGACTGCTCGCTTCTCGCTCAACAAAATCGAAGCTAGAATTCTCTCGAAACTGCAATGCTAAATGTTCGAGGCTGAAGCGGTGTGGCTTGTTCCTGCTCCAAGACAGTGAATGGATTTCCGAACGAGAAACGGTTGTTGGATTCATCAAAAAGATTGCGGATTGTGAGGGTCAATCGATTGTGTCCGAGGCGGTAATCAAGCCAAGCACTGACCATCGAGAGGTTGCCCTGATCCAGTTCCAGGTTAGGTTGAGGCGCTAAGACAGATTCGCCCACAAAGGTGTAATCCGCCCCGATCCTTAAGTTTGATTGCTCGCGTTCAAACAGCGATTGTCGTGCGGTCAGTGTAATCCCGAGCTCCGGGATGTTTGGAAACTCGCCCTCTTCGCCAACTGCTCCTTGCTCAATCGCTATCGTATCCGAACGTGAAAGGAAGGCTCTCGTTTCGACCTCGAAGCCGTCCCAAGGTTCTGCGGTCAAGGAGAGGTTGACCGAGTAAATCTCACCATTTCCGACGTTAGTAGTGAAGGGGAATCCATTCTCATCGATGAGGTCTGATTGGATGTTCTCCCAGTCAGCGTATGAGAGCGAAAAGTTGAATTGTGTAATGCTCAGAGCCGGGAACGTGCCACGGATGCCAATTTCATAGAATGTCACTTCATCTGCATCGAAGTTCTCAATGTCAGGGTCGTTGATATCATCCACGACAATGGTCGAGCCTCCTGCGCGAAACCCTTCCTGATAGCGCCCATAGGCATACCAACCGTCGCGCGGGCGATATCCCAATGCGAAAGTCGGAAGGGCCCTAAATTGCCCGCGCCTTGGCTCGATATCCCCCTGCTCACCCAAGTCGAGTTCGGTGACTGTTTCGGTGTGAACCAGCCTGAGTCCAAGAGTAAGATCGAGCCGGTCGAGGGGTTCGAAGTTCACTTCGCCAAAGCCTGCGATTTCTCTTGTTCCGACTTTCAGGACTTCGAACTTGTCAAGATCAGCCTCAGTGCCGATAAACTGGCTGCGCCTGTCAGCGTTTTGAAGAGCCGAAATCCCGGCCAACCATTTGAGACTTCCGGTTGTGCCATTGATGCGGGTCTCATGGTTGAGAAGCTGCACGTTGCGTTGTTCTTCGAACAGTTCCGGCAGGCCCTGAGAGGTCTCGGAATTGAAATCAAAGCGGGCCTCAAGGTCGCTCTCTGTCCAGTTCGTAGCAGAGACGAGGTCCACGCTGTCCCAGCTGCGAGAGATCGTAAGACCCGCGAGAGATACATCGCTGCTAAAGGGCTGAGCCACCGCCGAGCTGCGCACATAGATGCCGATGTCGGGCTGTGAATACTGCCCGTCTTGCGTGTCGAGGTCTTGCTGCAAGACGTCGAGCTGCACATCCCAATCCGAAAAAGCGGTTGTTGCAAAGCTCGCCCGCCAACCCCCGACAGTGCTGCTGTTCACATTTTCTAGATCACGGCCAACATCATCAATATAACCAGGCAAATTCTGGCGGTAGCCGACCACACGAAGCGCGCTGCTGTCGCCGATCGGCAGGTTGAATGACCCGGCGAACGATCCGGCGGTTCCTCCGCCTTCGACCGAAGTCAGCTCTGCGCTGGCAAAGGCAGACAGGTCACTAGGGTCAGGCCCATTTTGCCCGATCCGTAGTGTCCCTCCGATCGAGCCAGCTCCATATAGCGTGCCTTGCGGTCCCTCGAGGAGTTCAATGGCTCGCAAGTCCGTCGATCGAAGGTCCGGATTGGGTGCAGAATAGACTAGGCGGTATTCGTCGAGATAGATTGCGGTTGTCGATTGGCTAGGGCCGTTGAAGCTGCTGTCGGCAAATCCCCTGATGAATATCTTGTTTCTGCCCGGCCCCAGATGCGTCGTCGTGAAGGCAGGAAGGCTAGCGGCAATGTCTTCTATGCCTCCTGACATCCTGGCTGGAGATACATCAGCAAGATCGAGCACCGTCGCAGCGCCAGGGTAGGTCTGAAGTTCCGCATCACTCTTGGAAGCTGTAACAATGATCGGTGGCCCGACCGTCTGTCGTACTTCGGGCGCCGTTCTACGAGGCGTCTGCGTCTGTGTCGCCCGTGACGGAGCGCGACGCGACGCTGACCTTGGACGCTCGACGATCCGAAAGGCATGCCCCGATAGTCTCCGGTAGGTATAGGGAGTACCGTTCAACAACCGGCGAAGCGCAGTCTCCGCTGTCATGCGACCACGGACCCGCCTTGTTCTGATTTGACTCATGCCTGACTGGGCGCCGCCAATCGTCACGCCGGTCTGACGTGCGAGGCTGTTGATCGAAGCGATGAGATTGCCTGCCGGTACATCGATCTGGCGCGGTTCATCGTGGCCGGCGTTGGCAGCGCTCGGCACAAACGCGAGCGCAAAGGCGCTCAGAAAGCCTAGGATTAGCTGGCGAAGACCCATCCATCGGGACTAGTTTGTGCGGTGCAGCCAAGCAAGTCGGCGATCAACGAGATGTCTTCTTCTGGGTCGCCGGAAAGCTGGATTGTGCCCGCAAAGTCTGCTGGCGGGCTACAACTTCCTTTCTCTAGGGATACTCCGACAATCCGTGAGGCATCGAGCAAGACCTGATCGACGCTCGCCCCGGTGTATTCCAGACGCTGCTCAGTCCAACCGCCGATCGTTGCCGGATCAAAACGGGCCACCTCGAGCGAACCCGCCACTATGTCAAAAAGCCCGATCTGCCCGGCTTCAAGGCTGATTGCCTGGTCGGCATGGAGCAGGTCCACTGCGCCTTCCGAAACCGAGATGCGATGCTCGTTAGTGCCCTTGGAAACGTTGAAGACCGTGCCACGATCGACAATTGTTAGATTGCCTACAATAACGCGTATGCCAGACGAGTACTCCGGACCCACAGCGAAAAGCGCCTCACCCTCGATGAGCTCAAACTCGGAAGCACCGCTCGATGCTTGGACAAGCTCCGTATCGCCGTTAAGCGTCACATTCAGCCCGCTCGCAATCTCGAACTCGCGTAGTTCTGCCGATCCTGTTGCGAGGCGAACTGGTTCATCTTTCGATGGGAGAACGCCAGGTATCAGAGCAAGCGAAGCGACCAGCATAAGAGCAACGGAAGCGGCGATCGCCCATGGCTTCCAGCGAGGCTCGGCAAATTCTTCCTCAACTGTCTCTTCGGGATACTGTTCAAGATAATCGACGAAAGCGCTCTCGTTTTCCGAGACGATGTCATACGCTACGGCATGTTCGGGCGCGCCATCCATCCAGTCCGTGAATGCGGCCCATTCCCCGGCTAAGGCCTCGCCAGCATGGAGTTTGGCGCGCCATTCAGCAGCGCGCTTCATGATTGCATCGGATGGTCGCTGATTTGCCATATCTGTGTCTTTTGACGCCATCACGATGGCAAATCCTCAGTTTGTCTGGTGCGAAGTTCTGCAATGCGCGCGTAAGCTTTCAGCAAGTGCTTCTCCACGCCGCTGACTGAGATCTCCAGCTCGGCTGCAATCTCCTTTTGCGTGTATCCCTCGATTCTCGCTTTCCGAAATACCATCAATGTGCGCTCAGACAGATCTTCCAGTGCAGTCTCAACCTCGCGCAGCTCGACATTTGCATCGATGCTCCGCTCACCGCTTTCGGAATTCTGCTGACTTGTTGTTTCCCCATATGCTTCGTCGCGCTTCTCCCGCCGCTGGCGCATTTTACGCGCATCCAGCACGACATTGTCGGCGACCTTGTATATGTAGGGCAAGGGATCGCGTATGGGCCCGCTCGGCTCTATCCGACCCAGCTTGATCCAGGTGTCGTGAAAGCGATCTTCGACTTCATCGGTCTCGCCCCGCATGCGAACCCTCAGGAAGCGTATGATTGCGTCCTTATTCAGGAGCAGAAGGGCTTGGAGGCTGTTTTCCGGCGCGTTCACGACCGCGCACCTGTGCAAGGCACGCTAATGTGGCTAGAGGCCTGAAAAAATGCACGATCAGCCATCTATCCGAGCTGTAGCGAAACAAACAGGAATGAGCCACTTTTGCCTAAGAAATTCTCGTCGACTGTGGGCAAGTTTGACCGGGCATTGCTTGATGGGCTGAATGGCGCCCGATTGGTCGCAAAGCGCAAGCGCTTCACGGCTGTCCGCGACATCACGGCCCTAGGCGGAGATGCGTTTCTCATTGTCGGCGGACTGCTAGCTTGTGCGCTTCAAGCGACGCTTGCAGGTCCAGTCGCGGCAGCAAAACTGTTCGCTTTTCTTGCTTTAGGACGAGGCGCTGCATGGGCGCTCAAAGCCATTTTCCGGCGCAAAAGACCCTCGGATCCAGTGGCAGGCGTCGAGACCTTCACTTCGAGTTTTCCGAGTATTCACACGTTTAATGCCTCCTGCTTGTTTACCGCCCTTGGCTTTGTTTCCTCTCAAGGAAACGCCGGTGTCGCTCTGGCTTGCGGTGCTGTCCTGGCGGCGCTCGTCGGAAGCACTCGTCTGATTTTTCGAATACACTGGCCAAGCGATGTGCTTGCCGGATACGCGTTAGGCTTGGCTTACTCGGTTGTGGCACTCGAACTCTTGCTCTGAACGACTGAGGCAAAACCTGCCCCGTGTCGTCTCTGCTCCGAAACAACACTTTCGGAGCGCATCTTGGCATCTTGGACAGAGACAAACGCCCCTACTGATTGCGGAGAATGGACAGCAATCGTTCTCGCTGGCGAAAGGCCCGACGGCGATCCCTTAGCAAGGGAGCTTGGCGTCCCCGCCAAGGCACTGATCGAAATTGGCGGCAAGACAATGCTGTCGAGGGTCCTGCAAGCTCTGTTGGACAGTCCGAAGATCAAGCGCGTCTTGGTCCTTGCACAGCAGATCGATCAGATCGCAGTGTCGGAACCATCCGATGTCTTGAATGATCCTCGCGTCGACACGGCGCGCAGCGGCAATGGCATTGCAACAAGCATTGAGGCGGTAATTGGCACACGCCAAGCGCCGTGGCCGGTTCTCGTCACCACCGCAGACAACGCGCTGCTTACCTCTGAGCGCGTAGATGATTTTCTTACCCAGTCAGAAGGGGCCGATGTTGCGGTCGGATTGGGCGAACGTTCGATCGTCGAACAGGATTTCCCAGACACAAAGCGAACTTGGCTCAAGTTCTCTGACGGGCACTTTTCGGGAGCCAATCTCTTCGCACTTACAACCGAGCGCTGTCTTCCAGCCTTGCGGCATTGGCAGGCGGTCGAGCAAGACCGCAAGAAGGGACTGAAGCTGATTGCTAGCTTTGGGCCGATCCTCTTGTTGCGAGTGCTGACACGCACGATTGGCCTAAAGGATGGCTTGGCCAAGTCGGGAAAGAAGATGGGCTTTGATGCCAAAACCGTCGTGCTCGACGCCGAAGCCCCTATCGATGTCGACAAGAATGATGACTTAGAATTGGTTGAGCGAATTCTTGCCCAAAGGCCAACCAAACTGCTTCCTTCTAGTCAGAAGAAACCGGTTCTTGCTTCCGGCGCAACATCGCCAGCGTCGGCACCGCCAGCACGAGTAGCCCAGCGTAGCTAGCGATCAGGAGGGCAAGACCAAGGTCACCGAGACTCATCTGGTCGCCGAGCGTAAGTATGGCCGTCACCGACAAACCCACGATAGTTGCTCGCGCCAGGACCGGAGATAATGCCCGACCGCTTCCCAGCATGAAGGTTTCGCAGATTGCAGCGAGAAACAGGGCGGGAAGCGTCCAAGCAATGACGGACAGAAGAGAACCAGCGCCCAGATACTCTTCACCGGCAAGAATGCTGACAAAGATACCTGCTCCCAAGAAAAGTATAGCGCCCGCCGGGACCGAGACCAATAGAGAGGTTAGCCCTACGTGGCGCATGACTTCCTTGAGCCGCTCACCTTTTGCCGCCTGGAGCTTTGAAATCTCCGGAAAGAGGCTGCGCATCGCCAGTTCAGCGGGAGCAAGAACGGCGTCCAGCAGCGTCTGCGCCAACCGATATGCCCCTGCGGCAGACGGGCCAAGAACGCCACCAATGACCAGCGTCATCAGAGGAAGAGCGCCTTGTTGCAGAGAAGCGTTAAAGTTTGTTCCGAGCAGATATCTCCACAGGACTGAGCCGGATATGGCGGAACGTATGGATCCCGCCTTGCTCCGCAAAAGGTCTTTGCTCTTGGCGACGGCAAGCGCGCAGACCCATAGGAATGCGTCACCTAGGATGTCAGAAAGCACCCAGGCTATCACAACCGCCCAAAGCGGAGCGCCCATAAGATACGCGATGCACACGCCGATCAATCGTACGCCAGGGGTCACCAGGCTTTGCCAAGCCATCAAATCGAACCGATCTGTGAGGCGGAGAATACCTGTCGGTGTCCCCGCCACTTGCAGGGGAACAATGAGACAGTACGCGGCGGCAAGGTGCGCTACGTCTGCCGGTATGCTGACGATCGACGCGAAGCTTAGTACAAAAGCGCCGCCAAGCGCCATCGCTGCCAAGCCCACGACAAAATCGATAGCAGCAAGTTTCAGCCACAGTCTGCGGACTGAACCGAGGTCGTCTCGCTCGTACGGTTCGGCCCCAAAATGGACAAGTGCCTGCCACGATTGGAATTTCGCGATTGCCGCGACGCTCTGGGCGACGCTCCGAAACAGCATCAACAGACCGAAATCTGTCAGGTCGAGAATGCGCGCCGTGACCGCAATGGATGCAAGGTGCAGTACTGCGCCGGCAACTTTACCGGCGCCCATCTTACCGGTGTTACGGAGCACTCTGCGTAAGACATCATCCTTAAGCCAAACGCGCATCAATGATTCCAAAAGTCGAACTACGCTCGGGCACTATGGGAGTGCGCGAGCATGAGCAAGCAAATGGAAATGCGTGAAGCGGTGCGAGGATCTGAGAGTGCACCGGTTCGTACTGACGATTCCTACTTTCCGGCATTGAGTGACAAGGTCGGGTGGCTAGGCTTTCTGGCTGCCGCGCTCCCGCTTCTGGCTATCATCTCGCCCATCAATCACGACGAGACACAGTACATCGCAGCCGCTCAACTGGCGAGCGAAGGCTTGGTCCCGTTCCGTGACTTCCTCCATCTTCAGACGCCCTATCAGATCTATCTCTTCGCGCCGCTTTTCAGCATATTCGGAGGAAGCGGTTTTATCGCTGCGCGCGTGGCGTCGGGAATGCTGGGCGCTGGGATACTTGCGACCACCTTCTTTGCGCTGCGAACAGCGAGGGTTGAAAAATCGCGAGCGGCCATTTGCTGCATTCTGCTGTGGCTGTGCCACACTTTTGTTTTCAGCGTGACAGTCGTTCGCAATGACGCGCTGTCTGCATTCCTGCTCACTATCGCCATCTGGATTGCCGCGAGCCAACTATCGGACAAATCCGAAGGCGAGAGACGTGCGGTCCCCTGGTTTGTTGCGGGTGCCCTGCTCGGCCTCGCTGCAGGCACCAAGATCTCATATCTGGCTCCCGCTCTTGCTTTCGTCGGGTTCCCCTTATGGGCGTTCCTGCTCAAAGCCTTTCCGCCTCGCGAAGCACTTACGCGATCAGCATCAATCGGGTTTGGATTGGTCCTCGCGCTCCTGCCACTTCTCTGGTTTCGCGACATCGCACCGCTTGCGTTCGATTACGGAAACTTCGAATACCACGCTAAGGCACCGCTGGCCTGGTACGCAGCCAATGGGTTGGAGGACCGGCTAACACTGCTGGCGAAGGTACGAGACGTACTGCTCACGCTTGTCAGGGGTCCGGCCCTTGTTGCCCTAGCGATCTATGGCTGGCTGCGGCTGCGCTCGTTCAGAAATCGGAATGTGCAATCGCCATCCTTGATCTTTATCGATGTGCTCGTTTTGGCAGGGCTCGCTGCCACCGTCGCCCCCACTCCGACTTGGCGACAATATGCGATGCCTCTTTTGCCGCCGCTATTCATCGGACTTGGCCTCGTTTGGCAGGACGCTGGCAAGAAGCCGTCTAAGACGCTGCAAATCGCCAAAGCGGCCATGCTGATCGCTGCGATCGTCGGAATTGGGCAGCCCCTTTTTCAAGTTTGGCAGGGAACACTGGGTTCCGAAGTGTCTCCACTGACGATCAGCAAAGAGGGAGCTTATCTCGCTAAGGAGGCTAGAAATGCAGGTCTCGACGGCGAGAGTGTGAGCCTGAGCCCTGAAGTCGTGCTGGCGAGTGGCTTACCGCTAGATCCCACGTTTGCCACAGGCCCGTTTGCTTATCGGACTGGTTCAATGATTGCGCCAGCAGATCGCCGGACAATGAAGGTGACGTCGGTCGAAAGCGTGCGGGCCTATCTTGAGCAAACTCGGCCCGATACCATCGTAACGGGCTACGAGAACTTCGATCATGTCGACGCCCTAGGATTGGAGACCCCGATTGAGGCCTATGCCAAGGCGAACGGCTATCTTCGTGTAGCAAGCCCATTCGGCGAAGCCGTGTTCTGGTTGAGGACCGACCAGGAATGACCCTAAGGGGCAAGATCGGCGCAGTCGTCTACGACTTGCGAGCGAGCGGTGTAGTTCGCAATCTTCTGCGCATCGCTGAGCGTGCCCGCAGCGATGGGTTTGACTTCGAAATCTGGCCTCTGAGAGCCCAGGGCGAATTTGTGATTCAGGCCAAGGACACCGCAACGGTCAACCCAATCCTGTCTGTGCCAGTCAATGCACAGCGCGATCTGGATTCACTTTTCCATCAAGATGCGTTGGCGGAAGCTCTTGGAAAGCGCGCTCCAGCTCTAGTCTTTTCCGCGGGCAATCAGATGCACTGGCACTTGGCGAAAGCTCTCCAGAAACTCCCGTCCGATGTCCGCCCCCGCGTTGTGGGCAGAGTGAGCAATGCTGTCGTCTCGCTTGGAGAGGCAAACCCGCTCTTTCGGGCTGTCATCAAGCCGCAGGAGAGATTCCAGTATCAGGCGATGAACCATGTCGTGGCGGTTTCGCAGGAACTACGAAATCAATTGGTCGGAGGCCTTGGATTGGAAGCAGAGCGCGTCTCGTGCATTCCCAACGGGATCGACGTGAACCGGTTTTCGGGCGGGCAGGACGGAGCGGCAGCAATTGAACGCCCAGTCATTCTGGGCATTGGCCGACTGTCCAAACAAAAGGATTTCGGCACGTTGATCGATGCCGTGGCAAAGTTGCGCACCTCACAAAGACCAATCCTGCGTATCCTTGGAAGAGGCACCAATGCGTGGAAGGCCAAACTGACAAATCATGCCAAGAGCAAGGGCATTGGAGACCAACTTGAACTGCTTGGTCATGTCGATGATGTGGCCATACATTTGCGCCGCGCGGACCTGTTCGTTTCATCCTCACGCTGGGAAGGCGCCAGCAACGCGGTGCTAGAGGCGCTGGCTTGCGGGACACCAATTGTCGCGACGAAAGCCCCTACCGGAATTGAAGAGGTTTTGCTCCCCCTGGGCCGAGACATTCTGGTGCCAGTAGGCGATCCAGATGCGTTGGCACGGGCTATCGAGACACGCCTTGGCCAACCTCGTGGTTCAGATGGTTTGATCGAACGAGCACGTGACTTCGGTCTGAGTTCGACACTCGATAGGTACAGCCAAATGTTCACAGAGCAACTCAGTTTGGCTGAGCGTCCTTCTCATCGCTCTCCCCGAACACCAGCCGCGCACTTGCAATATAATTGACAACCAGACCAGCGATCGAGCCACATGCGACTGCTAGCGCCGGATGAGACAGCAATCCTGATCCCCATGTAACAAGCGCGACATAGGTCAGATAATTGACCAATCCACCGCTAGTGTTTGCAAATACGTATCGTAACCATTCTATGATGGTGGGAGGCGTCTTTGCGGCAAAAGTGAAACGCCGATTGACGGCCCAGGTGAAGGTCGCGGCGCTCAGATAGGATGCAGCGCGCCCGGAATAGAGTCCAAGGCCGATTGCAAAGGCACTATAGAGCGCGGCAACATCGACGAGAAATCCCGCCGCGCCGACGAGCGCAAAGCGCACAAACCGTCCGAACTGCACCTTAGTCTTGGCCTTCTGGGCCACCCAAAGTCGTGTGCACGCCGGGCACGGCCAAATATCGCATACGCTTTGCCTCCTGTCGGCCCCTTGTCACGGTCTGGAGGATGAGGCCACTGAAGAAGAACAGGAATGCAAGAAGCATCAATGCACTGGATAGGATTGCCGTGGGGAAGCGCGGAACAAGCCCGGTTTGAAGATAGGTTCCGACAATCGGCACAGCCAGTGCAATCGAAACCAGCGAAAAGACCAGTGCAAAGGTAGCAAAGAGCTGCAGCGGGCGCTCTTGCTTCAGCAGGTTGATGATCGTCCCCAGGATCCTGAAGCCGTCATGAAATGTTCGCAGCTTACTTTCGGAACCGGGCGCGCGGTCACTAAATCGGATCGGCATTTCGCAAGCGGGCATTTCAAGCTCCAAGGCATGGATAGTGAGCTCTGTTTCGATCTCGAAGCCGCCAGCCATAACCGGAAACGACTTCACAAACCGGCGCGAGAAAACCCGATACCCGCTCAACATGTCGCGGAACTGATCGCCAAAAATCTTGCGCACCAGCACGCTCAGCATCCAATTGCCGAACTCGTGGCCCGGCCTGTACGTGCCCTCTTTTTCCTGCTGCCGTGCGCCGACGACCATATCCAGACCTTGCGCCTGAAGCGCTTCGACTAGGTGGCCAGCGGCGCTCGCATCATAAGTATCGTCAGCGTCGCACATCAGGTAGATATCAGCCTCGATGTCCGCAAACATCCGGCGGACTACATGACCTTTACCCTGCCGTGGTTCGCGCCGGACAATTGCGCCCGCATCCAATGCGATCTGGACCGTGTCGTCTGAGCTATTGTTGTCATAAACGTAGATTGTGGCCCTTGGCAGCGCTCTGCGGAAATCTTCGATGACTTTTGCGATACCGCCCGCCTCGTTGTAGCATGGAAGCAGGACCGCAATTTCCGGGTCGTTCGCAGGCCAGCTGCGGTCAGGACGGTGCTCTGCCTTTTCGCGCTCAAGAAGCATGTTCTGCCTCCCCATCTTGAGCGCTGACTTGAGGCGTCAGCCGATAGGTGACAACGAACCCTACGTGATCGGACAACTCTTTGCCGGCGTTGGCCGCGCCGAAGGGAATTGAGGTTCTTGTCGCCTCTAGCTTCCATTTCGGTGATGAGAAATAGAACTGATAATCCGCGCCGTGGCTGATGACTTCATCAATGCCGAGCGATCTATGACCTTGTGAAGCCAGAACTCGCAGCCCGTCGTTTTGATCTCCGACATCAAGCGGTGATGCGAAGAGATAGTCCCGCCGCTCTTCCACTGAACCCATGTTGAAGTCACCGGCGAAGACAAAAGGCAGCCGATCATCGCGGTTCTGGATCACGAACGCAGAGGCCACATCCACTTGCCTGCGATAAGCTTCCAGTTGTCGCTCAGGAGGAGCCCCCGAGCTCTTCTTCGCATTCATGTGCGTGTTGCCGATCAAGAGCGCGGGCAAGCCTTCGCCAAGCGAGACTTCTGCCAGGACTACACCCTTTGCGGCCAGACAATCGTATCCTGCGCAAGCGCTTTGGGGAAACGCGCCGCTCGCGACCAACTCGATCGGTCGGTCCGAAAGAATTACGAGACCGCTATCGAGATAGCGACCAGCGCCTTCCCCTAAAAATGCACTTGAGTTGTCGGCGAACTGTTCATCCCAAAGGTCCGATGAAGCAAATTCGGCGTCGTCTTCGCTAGGTCCGCGCACGACATTGCGGTACCCCGAGCGTCTGATAAAATCCTCTGCGGTCTTCCCAAATGCTTCCTGCAAAACCACGATGTCAGGGCGCTCCGTGTCGCCGCAAAGTTGCTCTAGTCCAACAGCGATCTGACGAAGCGGTTCATCACGTTCGATCGCCAAGGGCCAAGGGAGACCCTTCACATTGTAAGTTAGGATCGAAATTTCGTTCATGGGAGCTGCGCTTGTCGCGCAAATCTCAGCGGCAGGTTCATGATCGCGCATACTGCTCAGCGCGAGGAGAGCTGCAGCAAGAATACTAGCCTTTAGTTTCAACGTCGATTGCATCGGTGAGTAGACGACACCCGATGCAGACTTCCTCACCATGCCAGAACGGTCGAAGATCGCCCCTACAAAGCCTCTACGCTCAAAGATGGGGCAAGCTAAAGGCTGCTGCTAATAATCGGGGCGTTGTACATGTTTGCCCTCACCCCCAATTTCAGACAC